>NZ_JACFYJ010000120.1:0-20261 GCF_037126505.1 Paraburkholderia bengalensis | reverse complement strand
CGCAACGGCGCAAGCACGCAAGCGCACGCAAGCGCGCAAGCACGCAAAGCACGCAAAGCACGCAAAGCACGCAAAGCACGCAAAGCACGCAAAGCACGCAAAGCACGGGAGACACGCGATGAGCACGCTGCAGATCTGGCTCGCCATCATCGGCATGACGGTTGTCACAGCGCTGACACGCGCCATGTTTCTGATCGGGGGTGAGCGCACGGTGTTGCCGGAGCGCGCGCAACGTATGCTGCGCTACGCGCCCGCCGCGGCGCTCGCGGCCGTCGTGGTGCCGGACGTGATGGTAACGGACAGCGGCGTGTCCGTCGCGCTGTCCAATCACGAGTTGTACGGCACGCTCGCGGGCCTCGCCTGGTTTCTGTGGCGGCGCACGATGCTCGGCACGATCGTCGTCGGGATGCTGGTGTTCACGGCGCTGCGGCTGGTTTTTTGACCCGTCGCGAGAATGCTGCGCTGCAACATCCCGCCAAGGCTCGTTCGCGCGGCAAATACTGGGATTCGCTTGAACCCGGTTAGATCGCTCTGTCGATCGGTTAAAATACCTGTCTCCCGGAACATGCGCGAAGCCGCCGGCACCGTTCGCGAGAGGCCGTTCGCGCTGCGTCCGCACCGCCTTCCAATCAACTCGCATACGAATCATGAACAAGGTATTGCGTCTCTCCGATCTGATCGCCGAAGGCAAGCTATCCGGCAAACGCGTGTTCATCCGCGCCGACCTGAACGTTCCGCAGGACGACGCCGGCAACATCACTGAAGACACCCGCATCCGCGCTTCCGTGCCCGCCATCAAGTCGGCGCTCGACGCCGGCGCGGCCGTCATGGTCACGTCGCATCTGGGCCGCCCGACAGAAGGCGACTTCAAGCCTGAAGATTCCCTCGCGCCCGTCGCGAAACGCCTGGCCGAACTGCTCGGCCGCGACGTGCCGCTCGTGCCGAACTGGGTCGAAAACGGCGTGAACGTCGCGCCGGGCCAGGTCGTGCTGCTCGAAAACTGCCGCGTGAACAAGGGCGAGAAGAAAGATTCCGACGAGCTCGCGCGGAAAATGGCGAAGCTCTGCGACATCTACGTGAACGACGCGTTCGGCACCGCCCACCGCGCCGAAGCCACCACGCACGGCATCGCGAAGTACGCGCCCGTCGCGTGCGCCGGCCCGCTGCTCGCGGCCGAACTGGAAGCGCTCGGCAAGGCGCTCGGCGCGCCGAAGCGTCCGCTGGTGGCGATCGTCGCGGGTTCGAAGGTGTCGACCAAGCTGACCATTCTCAAGTCGCTGGCCGACAAGGTCGATCAGCTGATCGTCGGCGGCGGCATTGCGAACACGTTCATGCTGGCGGCGGGCCTGAAGATCGGCAAGTCGCTGGCCGAAGCGGAGCTCGTCGAAGAAGCCAAGGCGATCATCGACTCGGCCAAGGCGCGCGGCGCATCGGTGCCGATTCCGTCGGACGTGGTGACGGCCAAGGAGTTTTCGCCGACGGCCAAAGCCACCGTCAAGAAAGTCGCCGACGTCGAAGACGACGACCTGATCCTCGACATCGGCCCGGACACGGCGAAGGCGCTCGCCGGCCAACTGGAGAAGGCGGGCACGATCGTGTGGAACGGCCCCGTCGGCGTGTTCGAATTCGACCAGTTCGGCAACGGCACGAAGACGCTGGCTGAAGCGATCGCGAAGTCGTCGGCTTACTCGATCGCCGGCGGCGGCGATACGCTCGCGGCCATCGCCAAGTACGGCATTCACGACAGGGTCAGCTACATTTCGACGGGCGGCGGCGCCTTCCTCGAGTTCCTCGAGGGCAAGAAGCTGCCTGCCGTCGCAGTGCTGGAATCGCGGGCCTGATAATGGCGACGCGCTCCCCCAACAAGCCTCAAAAGACGCACAACGCGTCGCGCACGGCAGCGGCAGGGGAGCGCACAGCGCGCTCCGCGAAAGCGCTGCAACCGGAGGCCGCCGTGCAGGCGGACTCGCAGATTTCCAGCAACGCGCCAGTGGCACAGACCGCAGCCGTTGCTGAAGACATGAATACCGAACTGGCTGTCGCCGAATCCGCACAACACGCGGGCGCCGCGCAGCAGACAGCCGGTTCAACCGCAACGGTGTCTCTCGCCTCGCACACCGAAGCCGATGCATCCGAACCCGCGGCGCACGACGCGCCGCAGGCAGCAGATATCGCAGCAGTCCCCCACGATTCGACGCCGGGCCTTCAAGGTTCGAAGGGAACGAACGGCGCACCACCCCATGTATCACCCGTCGTTGCGCAGCCTCCGCATCCGACTCCCAACGTTCATCCCAGCGATCTCATCCAGACGAGGAGACTCATGCATCGCGCCACCAAGATTGTCGCAACCATCGGCCCCGCTTCGAGCACGCAGGACATCCTGCTGCAGATGATCCAGGCGGGCGCCGACGTGGTGCGCCTCAACTTCTCGCACGGCACCGCCGACGATCATCGTCAGCGCGCGGATTTCGTGCGCGAAGCGGCCCGGCAGGCAGGCCGCGAAGTCGGCATCATGGCCGATTTGCAAGGCCCGAAAATCCGTGTCGGTAAATTCGAAAACGGCAAGACCACGCTGATTGCCGGCAACACCTTCATCCTCGACGCCGACTGCGAGCTCGGCAACGACGAGCGCGTCGGTCTCGACTACAAAGACCTGCCGCGCGACCTGAAACCCGGCGACACGCTGCTGCTCAACGACGGCCTGATCGTGCTGAACGTGACGCGCGTGATCGGCAACGAGATCCACACCGTCGTGAAGATCGGCGGCGACCTGTCGAACAACAAGGGCATCAACCGCCAGGGCGGCGGGCTGACGGCGCCGGCGCTGACCGCGAAGGACATGGAAGATATCCGCACGGCGATGTCGCTGGGCGCGGATTACGTGGCCGTGTCGTTCCCGAAGAATGCGACCGACATGGAAATGGCCCGCCAGCTCGCGAACATCGCGGGCGCGCCGTACGGCATCAAGCCGAAGATGATCGCGAAGATCGAGCGCGCGGAGGCGATTCCGGCCCTGCAAGGCATTCTCGACGCATCGGACGGCATCATGGTCGCGCGCGGCGACCTCGCCGTCGAAGTCGGCAACGCGGCCGTGCCCGCGCTGCAAAAGCGCATGATCAAGATGGCGCGCGACGCGAACAAGTTCGTCATCACGGCCACGCAGATGATGGAGTCGATGATCCACGCGCCCGTGCCGACCCGCGCGGAAGTGTCGGACGTCGCGAACGCGGTGCTGGACGGCACGGACGCCGTGATGCTGTCGGCGGAATCGGCGGCGGGCAAGTACCCCGTGCAGACCATCGAAACGATGGCCGCCATTTGCGTCGAAGCGGAAAAGTCCGAGCACGTCGAACTGGACAAGGACTTCCTCGACCGCACGTTCACGCGCATCGACCAGTCGATCGCGATGGGCGCGCTTTTCACCGCGTATCACCTCGGCGCGAAGGCGATCGTCGCGCTGACGGAGTCGGGCTCGACGGCGCTGTGGATGTCGCGTCACTGGACGCACGTGCCCATCTTCGCGCTGACGCCGCGCATGGGCAGCGAGCGCGCCATGGCGATCTACCGCAACGTCACGTCGCTGCACCTGGATACGAGCAGCGACCGCGACATCGCGCTCGCACAGGCGCTCGAAGTGGTGGTCGGCAAGGGCTATGCGGCGCGCGGCGACATGGTCGTGCTCACCGTCGGCGAGCCGATGGGCCAGGCAGGCGGCACGAATACGCTCAAGATCGTGCGCGTCGGCGAGCCGGTTTGAGCGAAGTTTCGATAAGCGGTTGAGCGGCACCCGACCCGCCCCGCGTCGCCGTCCGGGCGGGTCGAACGAAGCATGCACGGCGAGCCGCAACGGCACGTGTCGGAACGGAATCCGTGTCCCCGAAAGAGAGGCGGCGCACACAATGTGGGAGCGTGCGCTCGGGACACGGCCCGCTTCGCGATAAAATTGCACAAAACTGCACAAATAGATGCCGTCGGCACAGATTTCGTTTCAATCTATGGAGTAATCAATGCCTCTCGTATCAATGCGTCAACTGCTGGACCATGCCGCCGAACACGGTTATGGCCTGCCGGCATTCAACGTCAACAACCTGGAGCAGGTGCAGGCGATCATGGCGGCCGCCGATCAGGTCAACGCGCCCGTGATCATGCAGGCTTCGGCTGGCGCGCGTAAGTATTCGGGCGAGCCGTTCCTGCGTCATCTGATCGAAGCGGCTGTCGAGTCGTATCCGCATATCCCTGTCGTGATGCACCAGGACCACGGCCAGTCGCCCGCCGTCTGCATGGCCGCGATCCGCAGCGGTTTCACGAGCGTGATGATGGACGGCTCGCTCGAGGCCGACGGCAAGACGGTGGCGTCGTACGAGTACAACGTCGACGTGTCGCGCAAGGTGGTGGAAGCGGCGCATTCGATCGGCGTGACGGTTGAAGCGGAACTGGGCGTGCTCGGTTCGCTCGAAACGATGAAGGGCGACAAGGAAGACGGCCACGGCGCAGAAGGCACGATGACGCGCGAGCAGCTGCTCACCGACGTCGAGCAGGCCGCCGACTTCGTCAAGCTCACGCAGTGCGATGCGCTGGCCATTGCGATCGGTACGTCGCACGGCGCGTACAAGTTTTCGAAGAAGCCGACGGGCGATATCCTGTCGATCCAGCGCATCCGCGAAATTCACGAGCGCATTCCGAACACGCACCTCGTGATGCACGGTTCGTCGTCGGTGCCGCAGGAACTGCTGGCTGAGATCCGCGAATTCGGCGGCGACATGAAGGAAACCTACGGCGTGCCCGTCGAGGAAATCCAGCAAGGCATCAAGTTCGGCGTGCGCAAGGTCAACATCGACACTGACCTGCGTCTGGCAATCACGGGCGCGATTCGCCGCTACATGGCGGAAAATCCATCGAAGTTCGATCCGCGCGACTACCTGAAGCCGGCTCGCGAAGCGGCGAAGAAGGTTTGCGTGGACCGTTATCTGGCGTTCGGCTGCGAAGGCCAGGCGTCGAAGATCAAGCCCATCTCGCTGGAAAAGATGGCTGAGAAGTACAAGGCGGGCGAACTCGCGCAACTCGTTCGCTAAGCCGTGAGCGGGCGAAGTGCTTGCCCGCTTGCGTATTGCATGCGCAGCGTCAAAGCTGCGCGGCTGGCCATCTGGCCAGGTTGTCGTCAGATCGCCGTTCCCGCAAGATCCGGGGAACGGCGTTTCCCTTTTGTTCCGGGCAGTTTTTTTGCCCCATTTTTGTGAATCACGACGATGTCTACCCTCTACGAATCCACGCTCCGCTCGCTGCCGCTGCTCGGCCGCGGCAAGGTCCGCGACAACTACGCGGTGGGCAACGACCAGCTGCTGATCGTCACGACGGACCGCCTGTCCGCGTTCGACGTCATCATGGGCGAGCCGATTCCGGACAAGGGTCGCGTGCTGAACCAGATGGCGAACTTCTGGTTCGACAAGTTGAAGCACGTCGTGCCGAATCACCTGACGGGCGTCGCGCCTGAAACGGTCGTCGCACCGGACGAAGTCGAGCAGGTGAAGGGCCGCGCCGTCGTGGTCAAGCGCCTCGAGCCGATTCTGGTCGAAGCGGTGGTGCGCGGTTATCTGGCGGGGAGCGGCTGGAAGGACTATCAGGCTACGGGCGCCGTGTGCGGCGTGCAGTTGCCCGAAGGCCTGCAGAACGCGCAGAAGCTGCCCGAGCCGATCTTTACGCCGGCAGCGAAGGCCGAGATGGGCCACCACGACGAAAACATCACCTATGAAGAGATGGAGCGCCGCATCGGCACCGAGCTGTCGGCGACGATCCGCGACATCTCGATCCGCCTGTACAAGGAAGCCGCCGATTACGCGGCCACGCGCGGCATCATCATCGCCGACACGAAGTTCGAATTCGGTCTGGACGAGCAGGGCCAGCTGTATCTGATGGACGAAGCGCTGACGGCGGATTCGTCGCGCTTCTGGCCGGCGGACCAATACCAGGTCGGCACCAACCCGCCTTCGTTCGACAAGCAGTTCGTGCGCGACTGGCTCGAAACCCAGCCGTGGAAGAAGGAGCCGCCCGCACCAAAGCTGCCGGACGAAGTCGTCACGAAGACGGCGCAAAAGTATCAGGAAGCGCTCGAGCGCCTGACGGGTCAGAAGCTCGCCTGAGCGCCACGCATACGGAACAAGCAAGATGAGTGAAGTTCATACGCACAACGCGCCCGTCGTCGGCGTGTTGATGGGTTCCAGCTCCGACTGGGAAGTGATGAAGAACGCGGTCGCCGTGCTGCAGGAGTTCGGCGTGCCGTACGAAGCGAAAGTCGTCTCGGCGCACCGCATGCCGGACGAAATGTTCGCCTATGCTGAAAGCGCGCGCGAGCGCGGCATCCGCGCGATCATCGCGGGCGCGGGCGGCGCGGCGCATCTGCCCGGCATGCTCGCCGCGAAGACGACGGTGCCCGTGCTCGGCGTACCTGTCGCGAGCAAGTATCTGAAGGGCGTCGATTCGCTCCATTCGATCGTGCAGATGCCCAAGGGCGTGCCCGTCGCGACATTCGCCATCGGCGAAGCAGGCGCGGCGAACGCGGCGCTGTTCGCCGTGTCGATCCTGAGCGGCACGTCGCTGGAATATGCGGAGAAGCTCGCCGCATTCCGCGTGCGCCAGAACCAGGCGGCGCACGCAATGACGCTGCCACCGCTGTAAGCGCTGTCGTTTGGGAAAGCGCGCACCAAAGCGCCGTACTCGTAGAAGTCCAATGCATCACTCGGCCGACCCCCACATCGGCCGCGACCGACCACCAAGATGAATCCAGACAACACTCCCGTTTCACCGATTCTGCCCGGCGCATGGCTGGGCATGGTCGGTGGCGGCCAGCTCGGCCGCATGTTCTGCTTTGCCGCGCAGGCGATGGGCTATCGCGTCGCCGTGCTCGATCCGGACGAGACCAGCCCGGCGGGCGCGGTCGCGGACCGCCACCTGCGCGCTGCATATGACGACGAAGCGGCGCTCACCGAACTCGCGCGTCTGTGCGCGGCCGTGTCGACCGAGTTCGAGAACGTGCCGGCGGCGAGTCTCGATTTTCTCGCCCGCACGACGTTCGTGAGCCCGGCAGGCCGCTGTGTTGCCGTCGCGCAGGACCGCATCGCGGAGAAGCGGTTCATCGCGTCGTCGGGCGTGCCTGTCGCGCCGCATGTCGTGATCGAGTCGTCGGATGCGCTCGGCGCAATCAATGACGCGGCGCTCGAAGCGGTGCTGCCCGGCATCCTGAAAACGGCGCGCATGGGTTATGACGGCAAGGGCCAGGTGCGCGTTGGCAACGCGGCCGAAGTGCGGGCGGCGCTCGCGTCGCTGGGCGGCGTGGCTTGCGTCCTCGAAAAGCGTTTGCCGCTGAAGTTCGAAGTGTCGGCGTTGATCGCGCGCGGCGCGAACGGCTGCTCGGCTGTCTATCCGCTCGCGCAGAATACGCATCGCAACGGCGTGCTGTCGCACACCATCGTGCCCGCGCCCGACGCCAGCGCGACGCTTGTCGAACAGGCGCAACAGGCCGCGCTGCAGATCGCGGACAAGCTCGGCTATGTCGGCGTCCTGTGCGTCGAATTCTTCATTCTCGAAGACGGCTCGCTGGTCGCCAACGAGATGGCGCCGCGTCCGCACAATTCCGGCCATTACACCGTCGACGCGTGCGCCACGAGCCAGTTCGAGCAGCAAGTGCGCGCGATGACGGGCATGCCGCTCGGCGATACGCGCCAGCATTCGCCCGCCGTGATGCTGAACATCCTCGGCGACGTGTGGTTCCCGGTCAACGCGAAGGGCGAAAAGCCCAGCGCCGCCGTTACGCCGCCGTGGCACGAAGTGGCCGCCATGCCGGAAGCGCGTCTGCATCTGTACGGCAAGGAAGACGCGCGTCCTGGCCGCAAGATGGGACACGTCAACTTCACGGCGGCGACGCTCGAGCACGCCCGCACGGCGGCACGCGATTGCGCGCGTCTGTTGCATATCCCGACGAGCTGAGCGGTTGCCTTTATGCCGGATCAAACGAAACCTGCCGACGCGGCGTCGAACCCCGGCGCCGATGAGATCGCGCGTGCCGCGGCGCTGCTCGATGCAGGACAACTCGTCGCGTTTCCCACGGAGACTGTCTACGGGCTCGGCGGCGATGCCGAAAATCCTGAGGCTGTCGCGCGTATTTACGCGGCAAAGGGACGGCCGGCGAATCATCCTGTGATCGTGCATCTCGCGCCGAACGGCGATCCGAACTATTGGGTCGAGCGGTTGCCGTCCGAGGCGCAACGCCTGATCGACGCATTCTGGCCCGGTCCGCTGACGCTCATTCTGAAGCGCGCGGCGCATATTCCGGCCGCGGTCAGCGGCGGCCAGGATTCGGTTGGATTGCGCTGTCCGTCGCATCCCGTTGCTCAGACCCTGCTCGAAGCGTTCAGTGCGCTGCGCAATGGGCATGGCGGCGTGGCGGCGCCGTCGGCGAACCGCTTCGGCCATGTGAGCCCGACCACCGCGCAGCATGTGCGCGACGAATTCGGCGACACGATTCACGTGCTCGACGGCGGCTCGTCCGATGTGGGCATCGAATCGACCATCGTCGATCTGTCGCGCGGTTTTCCGGCGCTGCTTCGGCCCGGTCACGTCACGCCGCAAGACATCGCCGATGTGCTCGGCGAAATGCCGCGCCTGCCCGACGGATCGGATGCCAGCGCGCCGCGCGCGTCGGGCACGCTGAAGGCGCACTACGCGCCGCGCACGCCGCTCGCGTTGCTGCCGTTCGACGTGCTTGAGCGGATGCTGGCTGCGCGTGCGCCGGGTGAACGGGTTGCGCTGGTCGCGCGGGCGTCGCGCGCGGGAAGCTGGACGCAGGCGCAAGACGTGCATTTCGTCGCCGCGCCGGAAGATCCGCATATTTATGCCCGCGATCTATACGGCCTGCTGCGCGCGCTCGATCGCGCGAATGTGTCACGCATCCTGATCGAGAAGCTGCCGGATACGATCGAGTGGATCGCCGTGAACGACCGGCTCGGACGGGCAGCGGCGGCGTTCGAGGCGGATGAAGGCTGACCTCGGTTGACCAGGTCTGGTAGCGGCACGGCTGCAAAGCGCAGCGGCTGCGACATCAGCGTCAACGAGACGCCCCAAAAAAGCCCGGCTCGCGAGAGCCGGGCTTTTTCGTATCAGCCGACGCATGATGCACGGTGTTCTAAACAGCAGCATGACGGGAGAGAAGTCCCCTCATGCTTCGGCGCGGCGTGATCTTACTTCCCGAGCCCCGTCGCCGCGATCTTGCCTTCGACGAAGGTGGCGAAGGCGGCGTGGGCGTGCGTCGTCGGGTGAAGCTGATCGGCGAATACGTACGATTGGTCCGCCCCCGGTGCCACCAGTGTGTTCGGCGCGCAGAACAGCGACGATGCGAACTGCTGGCCGTACTGCGCTGCCGTCATGCCGTTCGTCAGCACGGCGGGATTCGCCATCGCGTAGGCCGTCGCGTTCTGGGCCATCAGATTGATCGCGCAAGCCGTGCCCGTGGTGTTGCTGAAGCCTTGCGTTGCCGGGTTCGCGAGCAGCGGCGTGAGCCAGTCGGACGTCGATATGTAGATCACCTTGCCCGACAGTCCGGCCGCCGCCAGCATCTGCTGCACCGCGCCGTTGTAAGTCGCGACGATGCCCGAAACGATCGAAGGCGCTTGCGCCGATCCCGTCTGCGCGACCAACTGCGCAGCGAGCGGTGTCTTGCCGATGTCGGGAACGTCCATCACGACCACATGCGTCGCGCCCTTCGCGACAATCGTGCCGATCTGCGCGACGAGCGCCTGTGCCGCCGGGCCGACCGTGTTGAACGCAACCGATTGCACGACCTGGGGGGCCAGAGACGGATTGGCGGCGATCCCCTGTGCGACCAGCCCCAGCATCTTCGTCAGGTTCTGGATGATGTCGTTGGCGCCGCCGTTGATCAGCACCAGCTGATTCGAATTGAAGTTGCCGTGGTCCGTCAGGTACTGCTGCACCTGCTGCGAGACGGGCCACGTCGTCGCCGCCTGGTAGTTGGGCGCGGCACCCGTGTTGACCTCGGCGCCACCTTGCGCGTAGCCGAAGCCGCCGTTCGCCTTCAGCGGCTGGCCGAAGCCGCCCACGTAGGCCGGCGTCAGCGTATCGCCGTAGTACTCGGCGATTTTCTGCGTCCACACTTCGCCGGGGTTCGTCGTGAAGCGCCCGCCGCCGAAGCTCGATGTGATCACCGGCGAATACGTGCCGACGTCCGACAGACTGTCCCCGAACGACACCACCTGCAGCTTGACCCCGCCAGCCGGCCCGGTGCTCGCGTTGTTGTTATTGTTGTCACTACCTCCGCCGCACGCGACGAGCGCCGCGAACGCCGCGCACGCGATCGCAATCCGTGCGAAACGCACGACGCCAGTGTTGCTTGATGCTTGCTTCATAAGCTTCTTATCTCCTCGTTTGTATCTGGCCTTGAGCGGTGTGTCTCGCGAGCCGTCTGATGCAGGCGGCGCCGTCTCCTGATGCGGCGCACGCCTGTAAAGCGTTGCGTGGTTGCAGCCGGATCTAGACGGCCGCGTTGTTGTTCGGCTGCGCGCGCGGCGCCGTCTGCATTGCATCGTCGGCGGCGTGCAGACTCGCGTGATACTGCGCGGCCCACGCGGGCGGCGCGAACAGCGCGCTCAGCCGGTCGGGCCAGCCGCGCACGCGCGCGAAGTCTCGCGCCATCGACGCCCATTCGTGAAACGTCGCCCTCAGCGGGTTGTACGTGTGAAGCGGCTCGACGATGCCGTACACAGGCGGCTCGTTCGCGTCTTCATCGACGTAGCTGCCGAACAGCCGGTCCCAGATCACGAGCACGCCCGCGTAATTGCGGTCGATATAACGGTCGTTGCGCGCATGATGCACGCGATGGATCGACGGCGTGTTCAGCACATATTGGAGCCAGCCGAGCTTGCCGACCGACTGCGTATGCACGAAGAACTGAAACGCCAGATTGATCAGCACGATGCCGACGATCTGCTTCGGCGGAAAGCCGAGAAACGCGAGCGGAATCCAGAACACCCACATGCCCGCGACGGGATACATCAGGCTCTGGCGAAACGCCGTCGAGAAATTCATTCGCTCCGACGAGTGATGCACGACATGCGCGGCCCACAACCAGCGCACGCGATGGCTGCAGCGATGAAACACGTAGTAGAGCAGATCCTGCGCGACGAACAGCACGACGAACGATACCCATCCCGCATGCCAGTCGAGCAGCCGGTAGCGCGCGTAGCAATACGCATAGATGGGAATGACGAACAGCCAGGCGAGCTTGTCGGCGCCCTGATGCATCAGCGCGAGCGCGGTATTGCACAGCGTGTCGCGCCAGTTGTACATGCGCGCTTGCGGATGCGTGCGCCGCGCGTGCCAAGCCTCCCAGCCGATGCACGCGAGAAAGATCGGCGCCATGCCGATCAGCAGCAATTCGGCATCGAATTGCATTGACGTCTCCCTCCGAGGGTCCCTGCGGCCTCCTCGAAGGAGGCCTGCATTGTCTTTATTGTTTGAATGACGCGCCGTTTCGCCGCCGGCGCATCGTTCGCGCGCCGTCATGCCTGTTTGTCTGCGCTAATTTTCATACTGCCCGACAGCGTACAACGCGAAGCGGCGCGCCGCGCACCGCTTCAATAGAAGGAATCTTCAGTGGGCGCCGCGCCGCTGAGGGTTTTTCCGGATTTTTCGGTGCGGTTCCTGCGCGGCTTCTGAGGCAGCCGGTGCGACCGCGTTCGCAAGCATCGCCGACGGTCCCTGATACACCCATTCGAGCAGTTCGTCGTGCGCGGCGCGTGCAGCTTCCGCGTGCGGATCGTTGATCAGGCTGACGACCACGTAGCTCTGTCCGTCCGCCGATGCGACGTAGCCCGCGATCGCGCGCACGTCGCGCAGCGTGCCCGTCTTGATGTGTGCGTTGCCGTTGACGGGCTTCGATGTCAGCCGGTTGCGCATCGTGCCGTCCACGCCGACCACGGGCAGCGAATCGACGAACACCTGCGCAACGGGACTCGCGTTCGCGCTTTGCAGCAGGTCGGCGAGCGCGAGCGCCGTGATGTGTTCTTCGCGCGACAGGCCCGAGCCGTTGTCGAGCGACAGGTATTCCATTGGCAGTGCGCTGCGATGCAGGAACGATTCGATCGCTTCCGCCGACTTCGCGGGCGTCGCGGGCGGCTTGCTGGTGACGGCGCCGATCGTCAGGAACAGGTTGCGCGCCATCGTGTTGTTGCTGAACTTGTTGATGTCGTGAACGATGTCGCCGAGCACGGGGCCCTGGTGCGTGGCGATGAGTTTTGCATCGATGGGCACGGCGCCTTCGCGCGTTGTGCCGTTGAAGGTGCCGCCCGTCTGCTGCCATAGCGCGAGGAAGCCGCCCGCGAAGAAAGTGGTGTGATCGAGCACGGCGACGTTGACGGTGCGCTCGCCGCATCGCAGCGGGTAGTCGCCGACGAACGACGCGTTGACCACGCCGTTCGACGCCGGCGACACGGCGGGCGTCACGAGTTCGCCGCGGCACGGGCCGCGCGTCGCGTGCAGTTCGTTGTCGATCTGCAGTTGCGCGAGCGCGGGCAGCACGTCGATCTGCACCTTGCCGTCTTCTGAGGGCGACATCGTGAACGACAGCGACTTGAACGCGTACAGCAGCGGATCGGGGCCGACGTTGTAAGGCGCGTTGGCGTCGTCGTCGAAGGCGGGCAGGTCGCGCGTCGACGGATCGAAGAAGCGCTTGTCGAGCACGAGCGCGCCGTCGATGCCCGTGATGCCCGCCTTGTGAATCTTCTGGACGAGATCGATCAGTTCTTCGGGCACGAGTTTCGGATCGCCCGTGCCCTGGATGTACAGATTGCCGTGCAGCACGCCGTTGCCGTCGACGCTGCCTTGCGCATAGGCCGTGGTTTTCCAGCGGTAGTCTGGGCCGAGGATGGACAGGCCCGCGTACGTGGTGACGAGCTTCATGGTCGACGCGGGCATCATCGGCTTGCCGGCGTTCAGCGCGAGGATCGGCGTCCGGTCGCCCACTTTCTCGACGACCACGCTGATCGACGACAGCGGCACGTGCGCGCGCTGCAAGCCTGCCATCACGGCGGGCGGCAGCACGGTGCTGACGTTGACGGCGGGCTGCTGTGGTTTCTTGCGCGCGTCGGCGGGCGAGGAAACGGTGATCGCCGCGCACACGAACAGGATGGCGCTGGCGTGCGCCGCTGCACGTCGGGCGCGATGCCGAGGCCGCGCGGCGCGCCGCGCGTGAGCGAGCAGTTGGATCGGCGTCAGCGGACCTCAGCGACGCGAGACGGCTCCCGAACGAGCGGGCATAGGACAAAGCACGGGAAACGAAGGCAAGCGGCATGTACGGACACAATCGGCGGATGATGCGCGAGGCGCCGGCTCGGCAATCTGAAACGGGTGGCGCGGAAAGGCAATTGCAAGCGGGTTGGTTCGCTACCGCCGTGCAAAAGCGGTCATTGTAGAGAGTTGGCGTGGGGGCGCCAGAAAAATTGGCGCCTTTTGCGGGGTGTTTGCGTTTGCGCCTTCGCGGCGCGGGCGTTGCCGGTGTGTGGTTGCCTTTTTGCTCGGGCATCCGCGATAGCGCCTCGCGGCGCAGGCGTTACCCCTGTGCGGGGCGGCACCTACTTTTCTTTGCAGCGGCAAAGAAAAGCAGGCAAAAGAAAGCCGCTCACACCGCCAGTGCGTGTGTTCACCCACGGGCTCTCCGCGTCCCCACCCTTCACACGGCTGCGCACCGGTTCATGTTCGTTGCCACCGTGCTCGCACGGGTCTCACGCGCTTCACGCACCCGTACAGCGGCTGGCCGCGTCCGAAGCTCTGGCGCCCACGTGCGGCAAACTCTATGCAGGTTGTCTTGCCATACAGGGCAGCGCCCCGACCGAAAACCAACGCGTAGCGACGGTTTCCCGTGCGGCGCGAATGCCTACACAGAGTTTGCCGCTCAGGGCATGTGCCATTCGCGGGCGTGCGCCCCCGGTGGGGGTCGTGATGCGGGTGAGGCAAATGGGGAGAGCGCTGGCAACGGACGTGGTGAGTACGTTGCCATGTGAAGGGTGGGGACGTGGAGAGCCCGTGGGTAAAAGCGCGGGCTGGCGGTGTGAGCGGCTTTCTTTTGCCTGCTTTTCTTTGCCGCTGCAAAGAAAAGTAGGTGCCGCCCCGCACAGGGGCAACGCCTGCGCCGCGAAGGCGCAACGCGGATGCCCACGCAAAGGGCAACACACACCGGCAACGCCCGCGCCGCGTAGGCGCAACGCGGATGCCCACGCAAAGGGCAACACCAACGGCAACACCCGCGCCGCGAAGGTGCAAAACGGATGCCAGCGAAGGGCAAGATCCGCGCCGCCAGGCGCTTACTGCTTGATGCCTTCGGCCTGAATATCCAGCACCGTCTTCATGCTGAATCCATATTTGGTGCCGAAGTCCATTCCATAGTCCGCGCGATTGAACTCGCCCGTCGCCTCCACGCCGCACACCTCGCGCTTGAGCACGGGATGCTGGATGCATTTGAACGATTCGATTTTCAGGCTCAGCGGCTTCGTGACGCCCTTCAACGTGAGCTGGCCGTTGACAGAAACGGGCGTATCGCCATCGAACTTGATCGACGTGCCTTTGTAGGTCGCCGTCGGGTACTTTGCGACGTCGAAGAAATCGCCCGAATGCAGGTGCTCGTCGAGCTTCGTGTTGCCCGTCTGGATCGACGATGTATCGACGGTGACGTCCACCGTCCCCGTCTTCGCCGCGCGGTCGAGCGTCACCGTGCCCGAGCTCTTCGTGAACTTGCCGCGCCACGTCGACACGCCGCCCATGTGGTCCGACTCGAAGCTCGGATAGGTGTGCGCGGGATCGAGCTGGTAGGTATCGGCGGCGAACGCGCCCACCGCCATCGACGACGCCAGCGCGCCGGCAGCAATCATCAGCATCGGTTTCACTTCATTCTCCTTTTTGGCTATGTCTCGCTTGATGTGAGTCGCGCGATATGAATCACTTGCTCGCGGCGACGATATGGAACTTGATCGTCACGTCGTCGGCAACGACCGACGTGTCCTTCCATTCGCCCGTGCCGATATCGAACTGCGAACGCTTGACGGACACCGCGCCGTCGTAGATCTGCGCGGCGCCCTGCTTCGTCACCGTGACGGGCACGACCACGGTTTGCGACTTGCCCTTCATCGTCAGCTTGCCCGTCACCTTGAACTGGTTGTTGCCCGCGGGCGCGATCGCGCTCGAGACGAAGGTGGCCGTCGGATAGGTTTTCGAATCGAACCATTCCTTGCCGCGCACCTGCTCGTTGTAGCTTTCGTCGCCAAGATCGTAGCTCGATGTGTCGACGGTCACCTGCGCACTGCCCGCCGACGGATTTGCCGTATCGAACGCGATCTGCGCAGTGAACTTGTTGAACTTGCCTTCGACGGGCACGTTCATCTGCTTCGAGATCGCCGTGACCGAGCTCTTGCTCATGTCGACCTGCGCGAATGCACCGCCCGACGCGGCCAGCGAAGCCGCCGCGAACGCGGCGAGCATATAGCGGTAGAACGATACCTTCATGTTTGTCCTTATTTGAGGAAAGGGAGCATCCGCGACAGCAGATTGTCGCGGTCGAGCACCTGATGCTTGAGCGCCGCCGCGACGTGCAGCACGACGAGCACGAGCAGCGTGTAGTTGAGCGTGATGTGAACGGCTTTCAACACATCCCTCAGATGCACGTCCGGCGCGATCAGGCGCGGCAGCGGCACAAGGCCGAGATAGACGACGGGCACGTTCGCCGCCGAACTGTACAAATAGCCCGACACGGGTATCGCGACCATCAGCACGTAGAGCAGGAAATGCGTCAGATGCGCGATGCCGCGCTGCCAGCCAGGCATGTGCTCGGGCATCGGCGGCGCGGCGTGCGT
Source organism: Paraburkholderia bengalensis (assembly GCF_037126505.1). Classification (NCBI taxonomy): domain Bacteria; kingdom Pseudomonadati; phylum Pseudomonadota; class Betaproteobacteria; order Burkholderiales; family Burkholderiaceae; genus Paraburkholderia; species Paraburkholderia bengalensis. The sequence goes on along the minus strand of NZ_JACFYJ010000120.1, from coordinate 4,356 downwards.
CGCGCGCCAGATGATCCGCACGATGACGAGCGCGAACACCGTCACGCCGATCCATTTATGCCACGAGAAATATTTGAGCTTGGTCGGCGTGAAGCCGGGAATGTCCGTCATCACCCAGCCGAGCGAGAAACCGCAGACGATCAGCAGCGCGATCAGCCAGTGCAGCGCGATGGCCGTCGACGTGTACGACGAACCGCGTGCGGAAAGCGAATGGAACGAGGAAGTGTGTGCCATGACAAAACCGACGCCAGCATGAAAGTTAAACGACACGAGCGATGCCCTTATTCCGTACACGGCCCGAATCGGCGCCAATGGCTCGCGGCGCTAATCGTACCGCAAGCAGCGACAGCCGGCTGGCGGCCGTATGCGCGGCCCGAAATTTGCTAAATGCCCTAGCCGGAACGCAGGCCACGCCTGTCAGACCAAGCGAAATGCATGCAGCGCTATCGCTGCATGCGCCGTCGGCCCTTGTGTCACGCGATGCCGTCCGCCGCCGTCGATGCAGGCGCCGACCTTAAAACGTCACTGCAACAAGCTTTGATACTATTGCCCCCAAGCTGTGACGCGAGCCTTGCAGTTGCCTTTGCAGTTGTCCTTTCAACAGCCATGCAGCGCGCGCGGAAAGAACCTGTCATACCCCGACGATAAACACGACGACAATACCGCTTCCCGTTCTCCGATCTCCTGCATGGACCATGACCATCTGATTGCCTGCCACGAATGCGACGCGCTGTTCCAGAAGCCGCGTCTGGGCCGCGGGCGGATCGCGCGCTGCCAGCGATGCGGCGCGATGCTGTACTGGAGCGCATCGGGTCGGCTCGACGGCATCACGGCGATGACCTTCGCGGCGCTGATCACGTTCCTGATCGCGCAAGGTTTCCCCATCGTCGAGCTGGAAACCAACGGCATCACGTCGCAGACCAGTCTCCTCGGGGCAATCATCGCGCTGTGGGACGAAAACATGCAGATCGTCGCGATGATGGTGTTCTGCTCGACCACTCTCTTTCCGCTGACGGAGCTGCTGGCGCTGCTCTATCTCCTCGTCCCCATCCGCGCGGGCTATGTGCCGCCCCTGTTCAACCAGGTGCTGCGCGCGATCCAGTTCGTGCGCCCGTGGGGCATGATCGAAGTGTTCATGCTCGGCGTACTGGTGACGATCGTGAAAATGGTGAGTCTCGCGCGCGTGATTCCCGAAGCCGCGATGTTCGCGTTCGGCGCGCTCACGCTGATGTTCGTCGTGGTCGTCACCTTCGATCCGCGCACGCTGTGGGACGTCGCCGAAACCCTTGGCGTGCTGCAGGCGCGCCGCGAACGGCATGCGCGAGAAGCCAGCGAAAACAGCACCGGCAGCGGCAGCGGCAGCGGCAGCGGCCAGCGCGATGCGGGCGCGCCGGATGCCGACGCAACGACCGCGCCGCATCGGGGATGACCGGCCGATGAAATACATCACGGCCTCGCGCGCCGGTCTGGTCGCCTGTCACGCGTGCTCGCGCGTGCAGCCGCGCCTGCGCGTGAAAGACCAACGCTGCACGCGCTGCGGCGCGCTCCTGCATCGACGCAAACCCGACAGCCTGATGCGCACGTGGGCACTGCTGATCGCGGCCGCCGTGCTGTACATCCCCGCGAACCTGCTGCCCGTGATGCACACGTCGTCGCTGCTCGGCGCCGAGGACGACACGATCATGAGCGGCGTCGTCTACTTCTGGACCTCGGGCGACTGGCCGCTTGCCGTCGTCGTGTTCGTCGCGAGCATTCTCGTGCCGATGCTCAAGCTCAGCGTGCTCGCGCTGCTCACCATCACCGCGCAGCGCCGCTCCACCTGGCGGCCGCTCGAACGCACGAAGCTCTACCGGATCGTCGAGCGCATCGGCCGCTGGTCGATGCTCGACATCTTCGTGATCACGCTGACGGTGGCGCTCGTGCGCTTCAAGTCGCTTGCCGTCATCACGGCGGGACCGGGCGCGCTCGCGTTCGGCTCCGTCGTGATCCTCACGATGATCGCGTCGATGCAATTCGATCCGCGCCTGATCTGGGACTACGCAGACAACGAAGCGGACAGCGCCGCCGGCACGAACCGAAAACCTCAGGACCCGAAACATGAATAGCCCTCAAGAGCCGACGCCCCCTTCCGGCCCGCCGCGCAGCGAGCCGCCCGTGCCTGAACCCGAAATCGTCACGAAACGCGGCTGGCTGCCTTCGCTCGTCTGGGTGATCCCGCTGATCGCGGCGCTGATCGGCGTCGGCCTCGTCGTGAAGTCGGTGCTCGAAAAAGGGCCGACCATCAACATCAGCTTCATCAGCGCGGAAGGGCTCGAGCCCGGCAAGACGAAGGTCAAGTACAAGGACGTCGACATCGGCTTCGTCAAGACCATCAAGCTCGCGAAGAACCACTCGCGCGTGAACGTCGAAGTGCAGCTGACGAAGGAAGCCGAAGACTTCGCGGTGAAGGACAGCCGCTTCTGGGTCGTGCGCCCACGCATCGGCGCGAGCGGCGTGTCGGGACTCGGCACGCTGCTGTCGGGCGCGTACATCGGCGTGGACGGCGGACGCTCGACGGAGACGCAGACGCAGTTCGTCGGCCTCGAATCGCCGCCCGCCGTCACCGTCGACCAGAAAGGCCACCAGTTCACGCTGCGCGGCGAATCGCTCGGCTCGATCGACATCGGCTCGCCCGTGTTCTACCGGCGCGTGCAGGTCGGCCAGGTGACGGGCTTCTCGCTCGACAAGGACGGCACGGGCGTCACCGTGCAGGTGTTCGTCAGCGCGCCGTTCGATCAGTACGTCGGCACGAACTCGCGCTGGTGGCATGCGAGCGGCGTCGACGTGCGGCTCGATTCGAGCGGCTTCAAGCTGAATACGCAGTCGCTCGCGACGGTGATCGTCGGCGGGCTGGCGTTCCAGTCGCCGCCCGGCCAGGCCGTCGGCGTGCAGGCGCCGAACAACATGACGTTCCGCCTCGGTTCGGACGAAGCCGACGCGATGCGCGAGCCCGACGGCGAGCCGGTGCGCGTCGTGATGAACTTCAACCAGTCGCTGCGCGGCCTCGCCGTTGGCGCACCCGTCGATTTCCGCGGCATCGTGCTCGGCCAGGTGACGAACATCGGCGTCGAATACGATCCGCAGACGAAGAACTTCAACATGCCCGTCACGATGGACCTCTATCCCGACCGCCTGCGCCGCCGCACGCTCGGCCAGCCGGTGCCCGAGACGGGCACGGAGGCGAGCCACAAGATGCTGCTCGCGCTCGTCAGTCACGGCCTGCGCGGCCAGCTGCGCACAGGCAATCTGCTGACGGGGCAGCTGTACGTCGCGATCGATCTGTTCCCGAAGGCGCCGAAGGCAACCGTCGACATCTCGCGCGACCCGATCGAGCTGCCGACGATCCCGAACTCGCTCGACGAACTGCAGCTGCAGATCGCCGATATCGCGAAGAAGCTCGCTCAGGTGCCGTTCGACCAGATCGGCAACAACCTGAACACGGCGCTGAAAAACGCCGACCATCTGTTCTCGCAACTCGACAAGGAAGTCCTGCCGCAGACGCGCGACACGCTCGCGGCCGCGAAGCAGACGTTCAGCTCGGCGCAAGCGACCTTGCAGCAGGACTCGCCGCTACAGTCCGACGTGCACCAGGCGCTGCAGGAACTGACGCGCACGCTGCAATCGCTCAATGCGTTGTCGGACTACCTCGAACGCCATCCCGAATCGCTGCTGCGCGGTAAATCAGGAGACAAGCCATGACGTTTGCACGCGTCCCCCGAACGATGCGCGCCGCTTCGCGAGTGCTGGCTGCCGCGGCGCTTGCCGCGCTGGCCGCGTGCGCGTCGCCGGCAAGCCACTTCTATACGCTGTCGGCGGGCGACACGTCGCCCGAGGCCGTGCGCACGTCGAGCAACCCGGCGTTTCTGATCGAAGTGCCGCCCGTCGACGTGCCGCCGCAAGTCGCGAAAAGCCAGTTCGTCGTGCAGACGGGGCCGACCCAGGTCCAGGTGCTCGAACAGGAGCGCTGGGCGTCGCTGCCCGGCGATGAAATCCGCCGCGCGCTGTCCAGTTCGCTCACGCAGCAGCTCGGCACGATCGACGTGTACGGCTCGCCTTATCCGGACCGCGTGCCCGTCTACCGCGTCAGCGTCAACGTGCAGCGCTTCGAGTCGTGGCCCGGCTCGCGCGCGCTGATCGACGCCGTGTGGAGCGTGCGCGCGGTGCGCACGCAAGCCGTGCTGACGTGCCGCAGCGTGATCAGCCAGCCGGTGCCGGGCGGCCACCCACACTGTCCATGCGGTCCTGTATTCCGCCGAAGGCCGAACGACCGATCTGGGAACGTTTGCACGCGGATTAAACAGTTACGCGACGGGCATC
>NZ_JACFYJ010000011.1:0-128266 GCF_037126505.1 Paraburkholderia bengalensis | reverse complement strand
ACGCGGAAACCGTCGTGATCGTGCCGGGCTACGGTCTGGCCGTCGCACGCGCGCAGCATGCGTTGAAAGAACTCACCGATCTGCTGATCGAGAAGGGCGGGCCGCCGCGACGCCCGCCAGTCCGATCTCCGCGATGCCGCGCGCGCCGAGTTCGTTGAACACGGTGTCGGGATGATCGAGGAACGTCACGTCGAGTTCAGGCGCGTCGGCATGCGACGGCACGATGTAGTCGGCGAGATTGCTGTTGATGGGGGCGCCGTTTTGCGGGTCGTACATGGTGTGCTCGAAGAGCGCCATGCCGACGCCCATCACCACGGCGCCCTCGATCTGATTGCGCCCGGCGCGCGGATTCAGTATTCGCCCCGCGTCGATCACCGTCACCACGCGGCTCACGCGTAGCCGCGCGATTTCCGGCTGCCACGTCACCTCGGCGAAATGCGCGCCATACGAGTAGATCGAATAGTGCTTTTTCAACGGATCGTCGAAGCCGCCCTGCGCGCTGCCTTTGCCTGACGCCGCGTGCATGCGCGCGGCCTGCAGGATCTCGCCGAACGGCACGCCCGTGTGCGCCGCCTCCGACTTGCGATGCACGCGGCCCGCGCTGAACGCGAGCGCGTCCTTGTCCATGCCGCTGAACGGCGATTCGCTTATCGCGACGGCCTTCGTCAGCACGATGTCGGTCGCCGCGCGCGCCGCCTGAAGCACGGCGGGGATCACGGAAGCCGTCGCCGCCGAGCCGCCTGAAATGGGTCCGGGCGGCAGCATCGTGTCGCCCAGCGCGACTTCGATCTGGTCGAGCGCAATACCCGTGTGGCCCGCGACCAGTTGCGCAAGCACCGTGTACGTGCCCGTGCCGATGTCCTGCGTGCCGCACACCACACGCGCCGTGCCGTCCGCGCGCAGATCGACGCTCGCTTGCGCCGAAAAGCGCAGCCCCGGCCAGCCGCACGCGCCGACGCCCCAGCCGAGCGTCAAGCCGTCGCGCGTCATCGAGCCGGTCTGCGGCGTGCGTTCCGACCAGCCGAACTTCTGCGCACCCGTTTGCAGGCACTCGACCAGATGCCGCGACGAAAACGGCAAGCCCGTCGATTCGTCGACCTTTGGTTCGTTCATCAAGCGGAACGCGACGGGATCGATGTCGAGGTTGCGCGCCATCTCGTTCATCGCCGACTCGAGCGCGTAGAGCCCGGGCACGGCGCCCGGCCCGCGCATCGCCGTCGGCGAGCCGACGTTGCGCCGCGCGAGCGCCGAAGTGACGCGCAGATTCGGCACGCTGTACAGAAACGGCGTGATCTCGCCGCAGCTCTCTTCGTAATCGTCGGCGATCGCCGTGTGGTTGACGTAGTCGTGGCGGATCGACGTGAGCTTGCCGCTGCGATCGGCGGAAAGGCGCATGCGCTGCTGCGTGGTGGGACGATGGCCGACGTTCTGGAACATCATCTTGCGGCTCACGACCAGCTTCACGGGCTGCCCAGCATGCCGCGACGCAGCCGCCGCGAGCAGCGAATGCGGCCACATCCAGAGCTTGCCGCCGAAGCCCGAGCCCAGATAGCGCGAGATCACGCGCACTTTCTCCTTCGGCAAGCCGAGCATCTGCATCAGCGTGCCTTGATGGTTCGACACGGCCTGGGTCGTTTCGTAGAACGTGTAGCCGTCGCCGTCCCAATCCGCGATGGTCGCGTGCAGCTCGATCGGGTTGTGCGTTTCGGCGGGCGTCACATAGGTTTCGTCGAGCTTCACTTCGCTGCGCTCGTAGGCTGCCGCCGCGTCGCCGCGCTCGCTCGCGACTTTCGGCTCGCCGCTTGCCTGCAGTTCGTCGCTGACATCATGCGGCGCGACCTCATAGCCGACTTTCACGGCCGCCGCGGCGGCGCTCGCCGCCTCGAACGTCTCGGCGACCACTGCGGCCACGTACTGGCCGTAATAGCGGATCACATCGTCTTCGAACGGCGGACGGGCTTCGTCGACGAAGCCCGTCTCCATCGAATTGCCCGAGATCCGGTAGAAGCGGCCGATGTTGCCGCGGTGCAGGACCATGCGCACGCCGGGCATGGCCTGCGCGGCGGCGAATTCAAGCGACGTCACACGACCGCTCGCGATCGTCGCGCACACGGGCACCGCGTAGAGCATGTCGGGCAGATCGACGTCGGACGTATAGACGGCGCGCCCGCTCACCTTCAGCGGGCCGTCGATGCGCGACTGCGGCTGCCCGACGACGGACAGCAGGGAATCGGACACAGTGGACATGAAAGAAGTCCTCATGAAGAGTCAGACGGACTGCGTGACTTTTATCAATGCATGTATCAGGCAGCGTCTTGATAGTTCGATCTTGAAGCCGTTCTGGCTAGACGCCTTCGCACCGGCAAGCGCGGCATCGGCGGCGCGCGCGAAGCTCGCCTCGTCGGGCGCGGCGCCCACGAGTTCCGCTTCCGCCTCGCGCGCATGCCACGGCTTCGTGCCGACGCCGCCCAGCGCGATGCCCGCGCGCGTGATGCGCCCGTCGGCCACGTTGACGACGACGGCCGCCGACGCAAGCGCGAACTCGTACGACGCCCGGTCGCGAGCTTCAGATACAGCGAGCGGCTGCCCGGAATGGGCGGCAGCGTGACGTGCGTGACGAGATCGCCGGGTTCGAGCACGGTCTCGCGCTGGGGCGTGTCGCCCGGCAGCAGGTAGAAATCGTCGATGGGCACGCTGCGCTCGCCCTTCGTCCCCTGAATCTGGATCGTCGCGCCGAGCGCCGCAAGCGCGACATTCATGTCGGACGGATTGGTCGCGATACATGCGTCGCTCGTGCCGAGTATCGCCATCGTCCGGTTGAAGCCGGTGATAGCGGAGCAGCCCGAGCCGGGCGCGCGCTTGTTGCACGGCATCGCGGTGTCGCGGAAGTAGACGCAGCGCGTGCGTTGCAGCAGGTTGCCCGCCGTGGTCGCCATGTTGCGCAGCTGCGCCGACGCGCCCGCGAGCAGCGCCTGCGACAGCACCGCGTACGGCTCGTGAATCAGCGGATGCAAGGCGAGATCGGCGTTGCGCACCGTCGCGCCGATGCGCACGCCGCCTTCGTCGGTGATTTCGACGTGATCGAGCGGCAGGCGGCTGATGTCGACCACGCGCGCGGGCGTCTCGACGTCGAGCTTCATCAGGTCCAGCAGCGTCGTGCCGCCCGCGAGAAAGCGCACCTGCGCACCCTGCTGCGCCGTCTGCGACGCGGCGCCCGCCATGACGGCGTCGCGCACGTCGTCGCGCGCGAGAGCTTGAACAGTTCCATGGCGGCCTCCCTAGCGCTTGCCGCGCACGGACTGGATGGCCGCCACGATGTTCTGGTAGGCGCCGCAGCGGCACAGATTGCCGCTCATCGCTTCGCGCACGTCGGCATCGTCGGGACCGACGGCTTCGTCGAGCAGCGCGAGCGCCGACATGATCTGGCCCGATGTGCAGTAGCCGCACTGATAGCCGTCGCATTCGACGAACGCGGCCTGCATGGGATGCAGCGCGTCCGGCTCGCCGACGCCTTCGATGGTGGTGATCGTGTCGTCGGCGTGCGTGGCCGCGAGCGACAGGCACGCGTTCACGCGCCGGCCGTTCACATGCACCGTGCACGCGCCGCATTGACCGTGGTCGCAGCCTTTTTTCGTGCCCGTCAGATGCAGGTATTCGCGCAGCGCGTCGAGCAGCGTGGTGCGCGGGTCGAGCGCGAACGCGTAATGCTGGCCGTTCACGTTCAGCTCGACGGGAATCGTCACGCTCGACGCGGACTCGCCGTCCGGCTCGCGAGAACGGCTGGTCTGCGGTGCGGCTTCGTGGCGGGAAAGGGTATGAGGCATCGGGAAATCTCCATGCAGCAATCGGATGGGGACGATCGGGCGGAAGACAGTCGAATGCCAGATGGCGTGCGGCGCCGCAACGCGTTAGACGCGTTGCGGCAGCGTGGCGCGCCGATGGACAAGCGGAAAGTATAGGCGGCGATTGTCGGACGCGCTCGCGGCGTGAAATGCCAAGGTGCCCCCGTTCCGTGCGACGCGCGCCGCCCGTCTTCGTGCCTGAACGTCGAGCCGAAGTGTGGAGCAAGCGCGATACCTGCGGCCGCATCCGCCTTGCCAAAAAACAGCAAACAGCAGATCAGCCCTTGCGGCGCACGAATTCGTCAATTCATTCAGAATGATTTTCAATCTCAGGAGCGCCTATTGAAGAAGAATCGGACGAACAGCGGGCAGAACAAAGCGCGCCATCGCCTGAATGCTTTGTTGCGACCCGCGCTGCTCATGACGGCGACCTGTGCCGCGCTGTCGGCGAGACCGGCATCGGCGCAGGAAATCGGCCTGTACGGAGGCTGGCTCCGGGGCGCCGATACCAACACGTATTCATGGGCCATCGACTACACGGAAGGATTCGGCAGATACGTTGCCGGCAGCATCACGTGGCTCAACGAAGGCCACATTCCCGACCATCATCGCGACGGCCAGGCGATCCAGATCTGGGGGCGCCTGCCGCTGGCCGACAACCGTTTGGTCGTCGCGCTCGGCGCCGGACCTTACCGCTACTTCGACACAGAAGCTGCCGAGCAAGGCCTGGGCTATTCGAACACGCACGGCTGGGGCGGTCTGTTCAGCGCGCGGGCCACGTGGTACACGTCGCGCCGCTGGACGGCGAATCTGCAGTTGAACCGCGTGCAGGTCTCACGCGGACCGTCGACGACGGCCGTGCTGGTCGGCGTCGGCTATCAGCTCGACGCGCCCGACGAGCCCGGCCCGCGCGCGTTCGCGCTGCCGCGCATGCGCGACGTGACGGACAACGAAATCTCGCTGCTGGTGGGGCGCACGATTCTCAACAGCCTCGATTCGCAGACAGCGACGGCCGGGTCGATCGAATATCGCCGCGGGCTCACGCATTACCTCGACGCCACGCTCGGCTATCTGCATGAAGGCGGCGGGCTGGAAGCCCGCCGCGACGGCATGACCGCGCAACTGTGGCTCACGCGCGCGTTCCTCGACGATCGCCTGACCCTCGGCTTCGGCGCGGGCGCGTATGCCGCCATCCATCATGGCGACGACCCCGACGAGCGTCCGTCGGGCGACGGCGTGCTGTCGGGCCTCGTATCGATCTCAGCGTCGTATCGCTTCACGCCGCACTGGGCGGCGCGCGTCACGTGGAACCGCGTCGTGACGCGCTACAGCCGCGATACGGATGTGCTGCTCGGCGGTATCGGCTACCGCTTCTGATCTGTGCTTCTAATGCGGCTGCACACCGAGATCGGCCAACGGATGTGCCGCCTCGCGCCACGGCGACGCCAGGAAATGCCGTACGCGCTCGGGCCGCACCTCGGCGAGCGTCGCGGGCGCCCAGCGCGGCGTGCGATCCCTGTCGACGAGGTGCGCCCGCACGCCTTCGCTGAAGTCGCCCTCTTCGATTGCGCGCGTGACGATGCCCAACTCCATCCGGAAACATTCGGCGAGCGTCATCTGACGGCCGCGCAGCAGCGCTTCGCGCGTCACGTGCAGCATGGTCGGCGAGTGCGAGGTCATCGCGTCGTAGGTAGCCTGCAGCCATTGACGCATCTCGCGCGGATGCTCGCGCTCCAGATCCTGGCGCAGCGAAGCGACGATGCGCTCGATGCCCGAGCGCCGGTCGAAGTGACGCAGGATCGGCTGCATGAACGCCGCGAGGCCGGCATGCGGGACGATGTTGCACGGCGGCGCGAATACCGTGCGCAGCGCGCGCATCCATTCGTCGGCGCCCAGGCCGGTCGTATCGATACGCGAGAGCCGCTCCTCGAAGGTATCGAGCCATTCGGACGGCACGCAGAGATCGGCCAGTTTCAGCAGCAGCGCTTCCGCGCCCGTGAGGGTCGCGCCCGTCAGTCCGACGTACAGCTCGAGCTCGGCGGACATCGCGCCCAGAAAGCGCGTCGCGCCGACGTCGGGCAGAAAGCCGATGCGCGTCTCCGGCATCGCGATTTTCGTGCGCTCGGTAACGATGCGCAGCCGCGCCGCCTGACCGAGGCCCATGCCGCCGCCCATCGCGATGCCGTCGAGCAGCGCGACGATCGGTTTCGGAAATGTGTGCAGCGCGTAGTCGAGCCGGTATTCGTCGATAAAGAACTGCTGCCAGCCGCCGTCGTTGCGTTGCCGCATGGCGTACAGCGCGCGCACGTCGCCGCCCGCGCAGAAACCCTTCGGGCCCGCGCCGCGCAGCACGACGGCATCGATCTCGCTGTCGGTGCGGCAACGTTCGATCAGCGCGGCCAGCTCGCGCACCATCTCATGCGACAGCGCGTTGAGCGCGGCGGGGCGATTCAGCGTGATGATCGCCACGCGATTGACGACGCGAAACAGCACTTCGCGCTCATCTGCCGTCTGCTGTGCGACGACGGCGCTCATCGCTGCGACTCCTGCGCCTGCGCGCCTTGCCAGTTCGGCGCGCGCTTTTCGAGGAACGCGTTGACGCCTTCGCGCTGGTCGGCGCCGTCGAACAGATCGACGAAGCGCTCGCGCTCGACGGCCAGTGCCGCCTTGCGCGGCACGCCGTCGCGCGCCTGCTGGATCAGCGCCTTGCTGAACGTGACAGCCTGCGGACTAAGCCCCGCGACGCGCGCCGCCATCTGCAGCGCGAACTGGCGCGCCGCGCCTTTCTCGACGACTTCCTCGACGAGACCGATGCGCAGCGCCGTCGCGGCATCGACGCGTTCGCCCGTCAGCACGATGCGCTTCGCCCAGCCTTCGCCGACGAGCCACGGCAGCGTCTGCGTGCCGCAGCCGCACGGCAGCAGGCCGACGGCCGTTTCCGGCAGCGCCATTACGGCGTGCTGCTCGGCGATGCGGATATCGCACGCGAGCGCGCATTCGAGTCCGCCGCCCATCGCATAGCCGTTGATCGCGGCGATCACGACGGGACGCGCGTTCTGCACCGCCTCGAACGCTGCGCCGAAGCGCGCGGCCGCGACGCGCGCGACTTCCCGGTTGCCGTCGGCGAACGTGTTGAGGTCGGCGCCCGCGCTGAAGAACTTCGGGCCGTCGCCTGTGATGACGATTGCGCGCACTTGCGCTTCGCCGTTCAGACGTTCGATGCTCTGCTGCAACTGCAACAGTCCTTCGGGCGTGAACGCGTTGGCGGGCGGTCGCTTGAGCGTCAGCAGCGCGACGCTGCCCGCATGGGCGTATTCGAGTTCGATCATCAGGTGTTTCCTTCCTTGCGATAGAGCTTGATGACGGCGGAAAAGTCGAGTCTGCCCGCGCCTTTCGTGCTCATCGTCTGATAGAGCTGCTGCGCGAGCGCGCCGAGATAGACGGGTTGACGCGCGTGCTTCGCGGCGTCGGTGGCGAGACCGAGGTCTTTGAGCATGAGGTCGGTGCCGAAGCCGCCCGTGTAGCCGCGCGTCGACGGTGCCATTTCGATCACGCCTGGAAACGGGTTATAGGTGTCCGAACTCCAGCAGCGTCCCGTCGACGTATTGATGATGCCGCCGAGCACTGCCGGATCGATGCCGAGCGCTTCGCCGAGCGCCATGGCTTCGGAGACACCTGCCATCGTGATGCCGAGCACGAGGTTGTTGCAGATCTTCGCGACCTGTCCTGTCGACGTGTCGCCGCAATGGACGATGTTCTTGCCCATTGCCGAGAGGACGGGTTTGACGTGTTCGTAGGCTTCCTTGCTGCCGCCCACCATGAAGGTCAGCGTGCCCGCTGCGGCGCCGCCTGTGCCGCCCGATACAGGCGCATCGACGAAGGCATTGCCGTTCTGGTTCGCCAGTTCGGCGAAGGCTTTGACGCTGGCGGGGTCGATCGTGCTCGAATCGATGATCGTCACGTTCTTCTTCGCTGTGGCCGCGAAGATACCTTCTTCTCCCGTTAGCACCGCTTTGACGTGCGCAGCCGCCGGGAGCATCGTGATCACGAAGTCTGCGTCTTGCGCTGCTGCCTTGGGCGATGGCGCTGTTTTTGCGCCTGCGGCGGCGAGTGTCTGCATCGCTTCTGCGCTGACGTCATATGCCGTTAGAGCATGCCCCGCCTTCACCAGGTTGTGCGCCATCGGCGCGCCCATGTTGCCCAGTCCTATGAAGCCGATTTTCATTTGCTGTGTCTCCAAGTCGGTTTGCTTCTTACGGCGCTGGCATTCGCGTTGCGCCTTCGCGGCGCAGGCGTTGCCATTGTGTGTTGCCCCCTTTGCGCGGGCATCCGCGTTAGCGCCTCGCGGCGCGGGCGTTGCCGTTGTGTCCTTGCCCTGTTCGCTGGCATCGCGATAGCGCCTTCGCGGCGCGGGCGTTGCCGGTGTCTGTTGCCCTCTGTGCGGGCATCCGCGATGGCGCCTCGCGGCGCGGGCGTTGCCCCTGTGCGGGGCGGCACCTACTTTTCTTTGCAGCGGCAAAGAAAAGCAGGCAAAAGAAAGCCGCTCACACCGCCAGCCCTTGACACTCACCCACGGGCCCCCAACGTCCCCACACTTCATGCGGCAGCACGCCTGCTTGCACGCGTTGCCAACGCACTCGCAGGCGCCTGACCCGCGCCATGCACCAATACACCGGCATGCGGCGTTGGAAGTTCAACCGCCCCTTCCGGCATGGGAACGTTGGGGGCCCGTGGGCAAGTGCTGATGCTGCTTTCTTTTGCCTACTTTTCTTTGCAGCCGGCAAAGAAAAGTAGGTGCCGCCCCGCACAGGGGCAACGCTAGCGCCGCGAAGGCGCCATCGCGGATGCCCGCACAGAGGGCAACACACACCGGCAACGCCCGCGCCGCGAAGGCGCAACGCGGATGCGCACGCAAAGGGCAAACACACACCGGCAACGCCCGCGCCGCGAAGGCCCCCCAGCGTCGCAGACAACCCAAACACCCTACTTCAAGCTAATCGTGGTGTTCACACCATCACTAACGGCTGCATCGTCGAACCACCGCGCTGTCACCGTCTTTGTCTGCGTATAGAACTGCACGACCTGCTTGCCGTACGGCCCGAGATCCCCGAGCTTCGATCCCCTCGAACCCGTAAAGGAAAAGAACGGCACCGGCACGGGAATCGGGATGTTGATCCCCACCTGTCCAATGTCGATCTCGCTCTGGAACTTGCGCGCGGCCGCCCCGCTCTGCGTGAAGAGTCCCACGCCATTGCCCATCGGATTGGCATTCACGAGCGCAATCGCATCGTCCAGCGTCGGCACCGTCATCACGCACAACACCGGCCCGAAAATCTCCGTCTTGTAGACGTCCATCTCGGGGGTGACGTCGCTGAAAATCGTCGGGCCGACGAAGTTGCCGTCCTCATAGCCCGCCACCTTCACGTTTCGGCCGTCGAGCACCAGCTTCGCGCCTTCCTTCACGCCCGTTTCGATCAAACCGGTAATGCGCGCCTTCGCGGCACGCGAGACGACAGGCCCGACGTCCGTGTTCGGCTCGTGGCCCGCATTCACCTTCAGCGTCTTCGCCTTCTCGACGAGTGCCGGCAGCCAGTCCTTCGACGCCCCCACCAGCACCACCACCGACGTCGCCATGCAACGCTGCCCCGCCGCGCCAAAGCCCGCGCCAGCCAGTGCATTCAGCGTCTGCTCGCGGTTCGCGTCGGGCAGCACGACGGCGTGGTTCTTCGCGCCCATCATCGATTGCACGCGCTTGCCGTGCTGGCTGCCCAGGTTGTACACATGCGTGCCCACCGCCGTCGAGCCGACGAACGAAATCGCCTTCACGAGTTCATGTGTACACAGCGCATCGACGACTTGCTTGCCGCCGTGCACGACGTTCAGCACGCCCTTCGGCACGCCTGCTTCGAGGGCGAGCTCGACCAGTTGCATCGTCGACAGCGGGTCCTGTTCCGAAGGCTTCAGCACGAACGTGTTGCCGCACACGATCGCCATCGGAAACATCCACAGCGGAATCATCGCGGGAAAGTTGAACGGCGTGATGCCCGCGCACACGCCAATCGGCTGGCGCAGCGTGTACGTGTCGACGCTGCCCGCAACGTTCTCCGCGAACTCGCCCTGCTGCAGCGTGCCGATCGAACACGCATGCTCGACCACTTCGAGGCCGCGGAAAATGTCGCCTTCGGCATCGGGCAGCGTCTTGCCCTGTTCGGCCGTCAGCGTCTTCGCGATGCGCGGCATGTGCTCGCGAATCAGCGCCTGGTACTTCAGCATGATGCGCATGCGCGCGCCGATCGGCGTGTTCTTCCATGTCGCGAACGCGGCGTGCGCGGCACGGATCGCGGCGTCCACTTCCTGTTTCGTCGCGAACGGCACGCGTGCGAGCACGTCTTGCGTGGCCGGGTTCACGATGTCGCGCCACTCGGTCGCCGCTGATTCGACGAACTCGCCGTTGATCAGCAGCTTGACGGTCTCGACCTTCTGACCCGTGACGGACGTTGGAATTGCGCTCATGCTGAATATCTCCTGTTGACTATCGATAGCCGCCGTATGTGGCCAATGAGAGGCTGCTCAGTTGCCGTTGCCATTGCGAAGCTCGGGAAAGTCCTCTTCCCAATACTCGTCCGGCAAGCGCGCGGGTTGATCCGTGCGCTCCATTTCGCGCCGCCGCAATTCGACACGGCGGATCTTGCCGGAAATCGTCTTCGGCAACTCGCTGAATTGCAGGCGGCGAATGCGCTTGTACGGCGCGAGCTTTTCGCGCGAAAAGCGGAACACGTCGCGCGCGAGCTCGGGCCCAGCTTCGAAACCATGTCGCACGGTGACGAACGCCTTCGGCACGGAAAGACGCAGCGGATCGTTGCTCGGCACCACGGCCGCTTCGGCGATCGCTTCGTGCTCGATCAGCACGCTTTCCAGTTCGAACGGACTGAGCCGGTAATCCGACGACTTGAACACGTCGTCCGAACGGCCCACGTAGACGAGATAACCGTCGTCGCGGCGCAGCGCGACATCGGACGTGTGGTAGTAGCCGTTGCGCATCGCGTGCTCGGTGGCCTTCGCGTTGTTCGCGTAGCCCGTCATCAAACCGAGGGGACGATCGGCGAGCGGCAGCGCGATCTCGCCTTCCGTCACGGGATGGTCGTCGGCATCGACGAGTTCGACGCGATAGCCGGGCAACGGACGCCCCATCGAGCCGGGCACGACGGGCTGCCCCGGCGGATTGCCGATCTGGCAGGTCGTTTCCGTTTGCCCGTAGCCGTCGCGGATCGTGATGTTCCAGGCGTGCCGCACGCGCTCGATGATCTCCGGATTCAACGGCTCGCCCGCGCCGACGATCTCGCGCAGCTTCACGGGATACGACGCGAGCGGCTCCTGCACGAGCATGCGCCAGACCGTGGGCGGCGCGCACAGCGTGGTGACGTTGCAGCGCACCAGCACGTCGAGCGTGTCCTTCGGCACGAAGCGCGCGAAGTTGTAGACGAACACGCACGCCTGCGCATTCCACGGCGCGAAGAAGCAGCTCCATGCATGCTTGGCCCAGCCCGGTGAGCTGATGTTCCAGTGGATGTCGCCCGGTTGCAGACCGATCCAGTACATCGTCGACAGATGGCCGACGGGATAGCTCTGATGCGTGTGCTCGACGAGTTTCGGCTTCGACGTGGTGCCCGACGTGAAATAGAGCAGCATGGGATCGGTGGCATGCGTCGGGGCATCGGGTGCGAACGCGGCAGGCGCGTCATACGCGGCGGCGATGTCCGTCCAGCCTTCGCGCGGCGCGCCGACGCAGATGCGTTTGAGCGGCACGTCCAGCGCGTCGAACTTGCCCGTCTCCGCGCTGTCGACGATCACGAAGTTCGCCCCGCCGATCTGCACGCGATCACGCACGTCGTCGGGCGACAGTTGCGTGGTGGCGGGCAGCACGATCGCGCCGAGCTTCATCGCGGCGAGCATCACGTCCCACAGTTCGACGCGGTTCGGCAGCATCAGCAGCAGCTTGTCGCCGCGTCCCACGCCTAGCCCGCGCAGAAAGTTCGCCATGCGCGACGAGCGCTCGGACATCTGCGCGTACGACAGCTTCAGCCCTTCGGAAGCGGGATCGTCGACGATCCATAGCGCGGGCTGGTCATTGTTCTTCGCGACGACATCGAAGTAATCGAGCGCCCAGTTGAACGCGCCGAGTGGCGGCCATCTGAACTCGCCATAGGCGCGCTCGTAGTCGGTGCGGTGGCGCAACAACAGGTCGCGCGCATCGAAAAAGCCTTGGGCTGCCGTCATCGTCGTCTCCTGTGTCGTATGGCGCTGCTCGCGCTCTGTTGGCCGGTTATTCTGCGCTCAAACGTGCCGCGCGATAACCATTCTTTGTACTTCGCTCGTGCCTTCGTAAATCTGCGTGATGCGCGCATCGCGGTAGTGCCGCTCGACGGCGTAATCCTCCAGATAGCCGTAGCCGCCGTGAATCTGGATCGCCTTCGAGCAGACCTGTTCGGCCACCTCGGACGCATACAGCTTGGCCTGCGACGCCTCCGACAGGCACGGCCGCCCCGCGCTGCGCAGCCGCGCTGCGTGATGCACGAGCAGGCGCGCGGCGTTCAGGCGCGTCGCCATGTCGGCCAGCATGTTGGCGATGGCCTGATGCTCCTTCAGCGCCTTGCCGAACTGGATGCGCTCGTTCGCATAGCTGCGGGCGGCATCGAACGCCGCGCGCGCAATGCCGACCGCCTGTGCCGCGATGCCGATGCGCCCGCCTTCCAGATTCGACAGCGCGATGCGCAGGCCCTCGCCGCGCGCGCCAAGCAGGTTCGCTTCGGGCACGGCGCAGTCGTCGAGCGAGATCGGGCAGGTGTCGGACGCGCGAATGCCGAGCTTGTTCTCCGGACGGCCGACATTGAAGCCCGGCGTATCCGTCGGCACGATGAACGCGGAGATGCCGCGCTTGCCCGCATCGGGATCGGTGACGGCGAACACGATGGCGAGGCTCGCGCGCGCACCGTTCGTCACGAACTGCTTGCTGCCGTTGAGCACCCATTCGCCCGACGCCTCGCCGCCGCGCAGCACGGCGCGCGTGCGAATGTTGTTCGCCTCGCTGCCCGCGTGCGGCTCCGTCAGGCAGAACGCGCCGATGCGCTTGCCCGTCGCCAGATCGGCGAGATAGCGGTCTTTCTGCGCGTCGGTGCCGAAGTTCAGGATCGGCCCGCAGCCGACGGAGTTGTGCACGCTCATCATCGTCGCGCACGCCGCGCAGCCGGCGGCGATTTCTTCGAGAGCGAGCGCATACGCGACGTAGTCGGAATAGGAGCCGCCCCACTCCGGCGGCACGATCATGCCGAGAAAGCCGAGTTCGCCCATCTGTCTGACGACTTCATCGGGCAAGCGGCCTTCGCGGTCCCATTGCGCCGCGTTCGGCGCGAGGCATTCGAGCGAGAAATCTCGCGCCGCGTTGCGGATCATGCGTTGTTCGTCGGTGTAGAAGTCGTCCATGTGCGCCGCCTGTGTCTGCGTACTGCCTGTTCTGTATGCGCCTGCTGTATTGCCCATGAAGCGCGTTCGTCGTTGCGCCAAGTGTAGGCGGGGCGAAAGCGGGATTCGATGCCGGGTCCGATCAATCTGCGTGAGCGCATTTGCCATATATGGATATCGGCGCCCGTCTGGATGCGGCAAAATGGCGCCCATGCCGGGCGTTCATCGCGATTCACGTGAGCGCATTTGCCAGATATCGTGCAATGCAGTCTCCCGGCCACGCAGGGACCATGAACACCAGGGAACCTCCATCCGATGAAAGCCGAAAGAGGCACGATCTCGATGAGTCTCGTCGAAGAGACGCTGGCGCTCGCCCGCGCGCGCGGCGCCGACGTGCGCAATATCGTCGAGGCGGCGGGCATCGCGCCGCAGATGCTTGCCAGCGCGAAAAGCCGTGTGACGCCGGCGCAATACGGCGCGCTGTGGGCGGGCATCGCCCGCGCGCTCGACGACGAGTTCTTCGGCCAGGACTCGCACGCGATGAAAAGCGGCAGCTTCATCGCGATGACGCAGATGGCGCTGACGGCGCGCAACGGCGGCCAGGCGCTCGTGCGCGCCGTCGGCTTCATGCGGCTCGTGCTCGACGATCTGTCCGTGCAGATCGAGCGGCGCGACGACCGCGTGCGCCTCGCGTTCGTTCATCGCGACGGTGCGCGGCAGCCCGCCATGTTTGCTTACGCAACCTGGTTCATCCTCGTCTACGGACTGGTGTGCTGGCTGGTCGGGCGGCGCATTCCGCTTATCGAGGCGCGCTTTCGCTGCGACGAGCCGCCCGCCGCGCACGAGTACCGGCTGATGTTCTGCGACGAGATGTCGTTCGGGCATGACACGTCGTACGTCGATCTCGCGCCGGACTTCGTCGAGCTGCCCGTGGTGCAGACCACGAAGTCCGTCAAGCCGTTCCTGCGCGACGCGCCCGCGAGCTTCATCATCAAGTACCGCAATCCGGGTTCGCTGGCGGCGCGCGTGCGCAAGACGCTGCGCGCGCTGCCGATGTCCGCGTGGCCCGGCTCCGACGAGATCGCGCAACGCCTGAACGTCGCCGAGGCGACGATGCGCCGGCATCTGAAGCAGGAAGGCTATACGTACCAGTCGATCAAGGACGACCTGCGGCGCGACATCGCGATTGCGCAACTGCAGCGCGGCGGGCAGCCGATCGCCGAGATCGCCGCGACGCTGGGATTCGCCGAGCCGAGCGCGTTTCATCGCGCCTTTCGCAAGTGGACGGGGATGCGCCCGGCCGATTACCGTGCGGTGAACGCGCAGCCGGCAGGCGCGGGTATGTCCCGTCGCACGGACTCGGTAGATTCGGGCTAAGCTTAAGACAGGCCAGCTTATTCAGGCCAGACGCCGCCTGACGCAGACTCTCGCGTCGACGCGCGCCGGCCGTCGACGATGGGAACGTACCGGCTATTCCCGTTCCGGCAAACGGGTTCGGGCAGCGCGCCTACGCGGCGCGCATGCTTCGTGTCATGCATCGCGCGCGGCGCCCTCGCGGCAGCCCGCGCCTGGACGTCGTTGGCCTGCAGATCCCATTGCGTGCGTGGCATGCGGAGCATGCGCGCGCTGACGGGCGCCACGCGGTTCGCTTTATCGTTCGCTTCCTGGTTCGCTTCCTGGTTCGCATCGTCATTCGCATCGTCGCTCGCGCTCGCGTTGTGCGTTGCGATCTCGCTCGCTCCTGCCGCCGCTGCCGCGCCCGCCGCCATCGCGCCCGGCAGCGTGATCGTGATTCCCGTCGCTGGCGCGATCAGCCCCGCGAGCGCCGACTTCATCGTGCGCGGTCTCGCGCGCGCCGCCGACGACCACGCGCAACTCGCCGTCCTGCAACTCGACACGCCGGGCGGCCTCGACACGTCGATGCGGCAGATCATCAAGGCGATTCTCGCGTCGCCCGTGCCCGTGGCGACCTACATCGCGCCGGGCGGCGCGCGCGCCGCGAGCGCCGGCACCTACATCACCTACGCGAGCCATATCGCGGCGATGGCGCCGGGCACCAATCTCGGCGCGGCGTCGCCCGTGCAGCTGGGTATCGGCGGGCAGGACGCGCCCCATCCCGGCCAGCCGCCCGCGCTACCCGGCATGGCGCCTGCGTCGAACGCCGCCGCCTCGGGCGCCGCCGCGAAAGATGACGGCGCGTCTGCGCCGCTCGCGATGGACAGCCAGTCGACGGAGCTGCGCAAGCAGCTGCACGACGCGCAAGCCTACATTCGCGGCCTCGCGCAACTGCGCGGGCGCAACGTCGAGTGGGCCGAACGCGCGGTGCGCGAAGCCGTGAGCCTGTCCGCGCGCGACGCGCTCGACCAGAAAGTCGTCGATGTTGATCGCGCGCGATCTACCCGATCTGCTCAGGCAGGTGGACGGCCGCACCGTCGACACGGCGGCCGGCGCCAAGCGTCTCGCGACGGCGCATGCGCCCATCGTCACGCTCGAAGCGGACTGGCGCAGCCGCTTCCTCGCCGTCATCACCGATCCCAACGTGGCCTTGATCTTGCTGATGATCGGCATGTACGGCCTGTTCTTCGAGTTCGCGAATCCCGGCTTCGTACTGCCCGGCGTGGCAGGCGCGATCAGCTTGCTGCTGGGTCTGTTCGCGCTGCAGTTGCTGCCCGTCAACTACGTCGGGCTCGGTCTGATCTTTCTCGGTCTCGCGTTCCTGATCGCCGAGGCGTTCTTGCCGACCTTCGGCGCGCTCGGCTTCGGCGGCATCGTCGCGTTTGCGATCGGCGCGCTGATGCTGATCGACACCGACGTGCCCGGCTACGGCATTCCGCTGCCGATGATCGCCGCCGTCGTCGTGTTCAGTGCGCTCTTCATCTTCGGCGTGTCCGGCATGGTGCTGCGCTCGCGGCGGCGCCCCGTCGTGACGGGCGCCGAGGCGATGATCGGCAGCGTCGGCGTGGTGCTCGACGACGGCCTGCGCGCCGCCGATCCCGCCGACCCGGCCGATGCCACCGCCGTCACCGCCAATATGCCGGCGGACGCCCCGCGCGACAGCCTGTTGCACGGCGAGCCCGAGCGCGTCGGCTGGGCTCGCGTGCATGGCGAGCGCTGGCGCGTCTGCAGCGCGACGCCGCTGGCGGCGGGCCATACGGTGCGCGTCACGGGGCGGCGCGGCCTGATGCTGACCGTCGTCCCGATGATCGACGCGTCAACCGATGCGCCGCAACAGCACAAAACCGCATGACGCAGTGACCAAACAAGGAGAACGCACATGATCGGTTTCACATTCGGCTTCGGCAGCATTCTGATCCTGCTGGCAATCGTGCTGATCGCTTCGGCAGTGCGCGTGTTTCGCGAGTACGAGCGCGGCGTCGTGTTCATGCTCGGGCGCTTCTGGAAGGTCAAGGGTCCCGGGCTCGTGCTGATCATTCCCGTCGTGCAGCAGGTGGTGCGCATGGACTTGCGCACCGTCGTGTTCGACGTGCCGCCGCAGGACGTGATCACCCGCGACAACGTGTCCGTCAAGGTGAATGCCGTCGTGTACTTTCGCGTGGTCGATCCGGAGCGCGCGGTGATTCAGGTGGCGAAATATTTCGAGGCGACGAGCCAGCTGTCGCAAACCACCTTGCGCGCGGTGCTCGGCAAGCATGATCTCGACGAGTTGCTGTCCGAGCGCGAACAGCTCAATACCGACATCCAGCGCGTGCTCGATGCGCAAACGGACGCGTGGGGCATCAAGGTATCGAACGTCGAGATCAAGCACGTCGACATCAACGAGACGATGATCCGTGCGATTGCCCGTCAGGCGGAGGCCGAGCGCGAACGGCGCGCGAAGGTCATTCACGCCGAAGGCGAACTGCAGGCCTCGGAAAAACTGCTGCAGGCCGCGCAGATGCTCGCGCAACAACCGCAGGCGATGCAGCTGCGCTATCTGCAGACGCTCACGACCATCGCCGCCGACAAGAATTCGACCATCGTGTTTCCGCTGCCCGTCGATCTGCTCACGGCCGTGCTGGATCGCATGGGCAAGTCTTCGCAACATATGGGCTAAACGAAGCGTGGCCATCTGCATGAACCAGGCCTTCATTGCGCTCATTGATACAAAGTGAGCAACGCTTCATTTCACCTGCCAATCTTAATCATTGCGAATACAGAACCTAGAATAAAAGGGTCATCCTAACTTTCAGGGCTCTGCCATGAAACTGATTCCTCGTATGGTTCTTGGCGCGCTCATTGGCGCAGCAGCCATGTCTTCCGCGCTTGCGCAAACGGCCCGCGTCTACGATCAGAACACGCCCAAGACACGCGCCGAAGTAAAAGCCGATCTCGTGGAATGGCGTCAGGCGGGCTATGATCCCCTCGACTGGATCAACTATCCGTCCAACGCGATCGCAGCGGGCCGCATCGTCGCGCAACGGCGCGCGCAGGCTCAAGGCGTGCAGCAGTAAAGCCGACGTTTGTATCCGCGATGCGTGCTTTCCGCGCGCATCGCGTCGTGTGATCCCGCCGCTTCCCTTTCTCTCTTCTTCCCCTTTTCCCGATTCGCCTCGATCCGGCCCGACGCGCCGCGTCAGGTATCATCACGGCCCTTCACCCGCAGATAGCCGCTGATATCCGCCGATATCCCGCAGCAAGCGACGCGCATGGCGCGCCTGTGCTCCACCCGGGCGCAAGTGTTGCATCGGCTCAACGCGAGCGAGATGTAGTGGCGGCAAATGCGGAAATTCCGCACCAATCGTGATTAAATCCGCCCGTGGCGCGGCAAAGCGGCACACGACAAGCAGTGACCAACGACATTTCAAACGACGAGAGACTCGGCTCATGGACTCCGTAAAACGGTATTTCGGCTTTGACGAAGCAGGCACGACCCTGCGCGTGGAAGTGCTGGCAGGCATCACCACGTTCCTCACAATGGCCTACATCATCTTCGTCAATCCGGCGATTCTCGGCGATGCGGGCATGCCGAAAGAATCCGTGTTCGTCGCGACCTGCCTCGTTGCGGCGCTCGCGTCGCTGATCATGGGCCTGTGGGCGAACTATCCGATTGCGTGCGCGCCCGGCATGGGCCTGAACGCATACTTCGCGTACACCGTCGTCAAGGGCATGGGCTTTACGTGGCAGGCCGCGCTCGGCGCCGTGTTCATCTCCGGCTGCCTGTTCCTCATCGTCACGCTGTTCCGCGTGCGCGAAGTGATCGTCACGGGCATTCCGCATTCGATCCGTATCGCGATCACAGGCGGCATCGGCCTCTTTCTCGCCATCATTTCGCTGAAGACAGCGGGCATCGTGACAGGCAACCCGGCGACGCTCGTCACGCTCGGCAACCTGCACGATCCGCACGTCGTGCTGGCCATCATCGGCTTCTTCGCGATCGTCACACTGGACTTCCTGCGCGTGCGCGGCGCGATCCTGATCGGCATCGTCGGTGTGACGGTTCTCAGCTTCTTCTTCGGCGGCAACGAGTTTCGCGGCATCGTGTCCGCGCCGCCTTCGATCTCGCCGACGCTGTTCCACCTCGACGTCAAGGCTGCCCTGTCGACAGGCGTGGTCAACGTGATTCTCGTGTTCTTCCTTGTCGAACTGTTCGACGCGACGGGGACGCTGATGGGCGTCGCGAATCGCGCGGGCCTGCTCGTGCACGGCAAGATGCATCGTCTGAACCGCGCGCTGCTCGCGGACAGCACGGCGATTCTCGCGGGCTCGGTGCTGGGCACGTCGTCGACGACGGCGTATATCGAAAGCGCATCGGGGGTGCAGGCGGGCGGCCGCACGGGCGTGACGGCGATCACGGTCGCCGTGCTGTTCCTGATGGCGTTGTTCTTCGCACCGCTCGCGGGGGTCGTGCCCGGCTACGCGACGGCGCCGGCGCTGCTCTATGTGTCGTGCCTGATGCTGCGCGAAATGGCCGACCTGCCGTGGGACGACGCGACGGAAGTCGTGCCCGCCGCGCTCACCGCGTTGCTGATGCCGTTCACGTATTCGATCGCCAATGGCGTCGCATTCGGTTTTATTTCGTACGCGGGGCTCAAGCTGCTGACGGGCCGGGCGCGGCAGGTGAAGCTTGTCGTGTGGGTCATCGCGGCCGTGTTCCTGTTCCGCTTCTTCTATCTCGGCTCGGAATAACGCGCCGCGCGAAGCGCGCAGCAGGCATCGAACAAGAACGCGGCCCTCGAGGCCGCGTTGTCATTTGCACTTGTGGTTCATATGCAGATCGATGTGCGCTTGCAGCAGCCGCGATCGCGCACATGACAACGCCGCACGCGATCGATCACACATCGATCACGCATGATGAACGTGTGCAGATTGACTCAGTTGCGCCAGTTCGCTTCGTAGAAGCGGACGTAGCCGCTACGCAGCACGAGGCATTGCGCGCGCGTCTCCGACAGCAGGCGCCGCGTTGCCGCTTCGATCCGGTCCCGGTGATTCGAGAAGGCGCCCAGCATGTCTTCGATGCGCGGCGAGGCGGCGCCGAAGTGATCTTCGAGCGCCTCGGCGGTGATCATGCATTCCACCCGTTCTCCATCGACCATAGCCGGAAAAGCCAGAGTCAGCTCGCGCCCCGAATACTCGGGGGTCTCTTTCGGGAAAATGATCTGCATGGGAACACCTTGCTGGGACGACATCGCCGGGGAGGCCGCGCATGCCCCTGTTCACGCCTCCGTTATGGATCGCAGCGCGGGCTGTCGACTGCGCGCGCCCACCGTTATCGCGCGCGCCGCAGTTGATCTCAACACTGTAGACGACTTCCCGCGACCCGCAAGTTTTCTTTCGCCACACCCCAGCATGGTGCCGCCATGCACGCTCTGCTGGCATAGCAAAGCGCAACACATCGCGTTATGCGTGGCCCCAATTGCATGCGGCAGCGCAGCGTAGGACGCGCCTAAAACTGGCTCGGCAGATGATGAGCGTGATGCTTGTGCGATGCGGCATCGTCGGCGGGATGTGGGGGCCGCGTCCCGTCGGGAAGATCGCGCGGCCAGAGCGTGAGCATCGTCACGCACCCGGCGATGCCAATTGCGATCGCCACTACGCCCGCCCATATCTCGCGGTCCAGGTAGTACAGCGAACCGTGGATCGACAGACCGATGCCGCCGAGCGCGATAAACACCGAAAGCGTGGCGAGGACCACCCTCATTTCCATGCGCACCATGACGTTCTCCTCGAACTGGCGCTGGCCGGGGCAATCCGCTTGCGCGAGCCCCAGTGCGGCACGCGGCGCGAACGCATGCCTTCTACGATGATTGCACTTCTGCGCCAGAAGGCAAGCGGAACACGCGTCGCGCGTCCTCCTGTAAGATGGGCCGGATCAAACCCGCAAAGACGGGCGGCTCGCGGCCTCGCAGATGCCCGTGCGCATGCGCTGCTGCATCGCAATACGCCGCGACACGCGTTGCGCGTTTTGCGCGCACAAGGCTCTTCCCCGCCGAAGGCGCGCGCAAGCATTCCATCAGCGGAAAACAACAGCGGAGACAAGCAGTGACCCAACGTTTCGTCACGCCGTCCGTCACGGGCCGTGCCGACGCGCTCGCGCAGGCTCATGCGCGTTCGCGCGAATTCGGCCTGCGCGCGTCCGAGGCGCCCGACTTCCAACCGTTGCAGCCGCTCGCGCTGCGCGATCTCGTCGAACGCAACCGCTCGCTGTATGCGCATGCGTTGCCCGTGATGGAAACGCTGCACGCGCAGATCGTCGATACCGAAAGCATGGTGCTGCTCACCGACAGCAACGGCGTGATCCTGCACAGTCTCGGCGACAGCGATTTCGTCGAGAAAGCGAAGCGCGTCGCGCTGTGTCCGGGCGTGTCATGGTCGGAGGCGCATCGCGGCACGAACGCCGTCGGTACGGCGCTGGCCGAAGGCCAGCCGACCGTCGTCCACGGCAGCGAACATTTTCTGCAGGCCAATCGCGTGCTGACCTGCTCGTGTGCGCCCATCGCCGATCCGTTCGGCCGCACGATCGGCGCGCTCGACGTGAGCGGCGATCCGCGCGGCTTCCACAAGCACACGATGGCGCTCGTGCGCATGTCGGCGCTGATGATCGAGAACCAGCTGTTCGCCAACCAGTTCGGCGACGCCATGCGCGTGCGCTTTCATGCGCGCGGCGAATTCATCGGCACGCTGTTCGAAGGGCTGGCCGCGTTCGGCGACGACGGCCGGCTGCTCGCCGCGAACCGCAGCGCGCTATTCCAGTTCGAGCGGCCGCTCGACGCACTGCGCGCACAGCCGTTCGAGGCGCTTTTCGCCGTCGCGTTTCCCGCCGTGCTGCAGCAGGCGTCGCGCGCGCCAGGCGAATGCCTGACGCTCACGCTGCCAAGCGGCGTGCGCGTGCTGGCGCGCGCCGAATACGCGACGCGTCCCGCGTTTTCCGCCGATGCGCGCGGCCAGCGCGCGGCCATGCCGGTATCGGCACCCGCGCCGCGCAGGCCGCGCGCCGACCTCATTACCTTCGCCACGCTCGACACCGGCGACGCGCACATGGCCGCCGTGCTGAACCGCGTCGAGAAAGTGCGTGGCCGCGACGTGCCGTTGCTCGTGCTCGGCAAGACGGGCACCGGCAAGGAATGGCTCGCGCGCGCCATGCATGAAGAGTCGCCGCGGCGCGACGCGCCGTTCGTCGCCGTCAATTGCGCGTCGCTGCCCGACACGCTGATCGAGGCGGAGCTGTTCGGCTACGAGGACGGCGCGTTCACGGGCGCGCGCAAGCGCGGCAGCGCCGGCAAGATCGTGCAGGCCGACGGCGGCACGCTGTTTCTCGACGAAATCGGCGACATGCCGCTCGCTCAGCAGGTGCGCCTGATGCGCGTGCTGCAGGAACGCGCCGTCGTGCCGCTCGGCGGCACGCGCGCGGTGCCCGTCGATGTGCGCATCGTGTGCGCGACGCACCGCAACCTGCGCGCGATGATCGAACAAGGCACGTTCCGCGAGGATCTGTATTACCGGATCAATGGGCTCGTCGTCACGTTGCCCGCGCTGGCCGCGCGCACCGATCTGCCCGTGCTCGTCGAACGGATTCTGACCCGGCTGCGCAGCAGCGAACCGCGCGGCAGCGAAGCGGATAGCGAGCGGATGCCCGCGCGCGTGTCGGCGGCCGTGCTCGAATGCTTTGCACGCTGCCGCTGGCCCGGCAACCTGAGGCAGCTGGCCAATGTGCTGCGCACAGCGGGCATCATGGCCGAAGGCGCAGCGGAAATTGGCATCGAGCATCTGCCTGAAGATTTCCTGCACGACTGCGAGCCGCCGCAGGGCGAGCCAGCGCATGTCGAGCCGCTGCCCAGCGGGGCGCAACGCACGCTGTCCGCTGAAGCGCAGCGCTTGCCGTCTGTGGATGCGCATCCTGCGCCGTCCCAGCCCGCGCGCATGGAAGAACTTCAGGCGACGCTGATCGAGCAGACGCTCGCGCGCAACAACGGCAACGTCTCGGCCGCTGCGCGCGAACTGGGACTGGCGCGCAACACCGTGTATCGGTACATGCGCATGCGCGGGACGCGCTGACGCGTCCACGAAAGCGTGGGCCGCGACGGGTTTCGCGTCAGGCGCTGCATCGGGTGTTGCGTTAAGCTTCGCGTTCTCTCTACTACCGAGCCGGACCACGCATGGCTTCACCGTACGCACACCCTCGACGCCGTGCGAGCGCCGCCCACACGAAGCGGCGCCATTGCTCGTCGAACGAATAAGCGCCATGTCCTGCGATGAACTGCCTCGCAGCGAGCCGCTGCGCGAACCGGGTGAAACGGAACAGCGGACCTTCAAGGTGCGCGTGGAGCCGCTTGGCCGCACCTTCGATGCCCCCGATTCGCTGACCGTGCTGGAAGCGGCCGGCTTCGCGGATCTGTATTTGCCCCGTATGTGCCGCAACGGAACATGCCGCACGTGTCTGTGCAGGCTGGAGTCGGGACGCGTGCGCTACACGGTCGAATGGCCCGGCGTCAGCGCCGAAGAAAAAGTCGAAGGCTACATCCTGCCTTGCGTGGCGATTGCGCAGAGCGATCTCGTGATCGACGCGCCCGAAGCGGCCGAGGTTTCGCCGGCACGGCGCTGAACCCGCGCGCCGCTCGAACGTGCCGTCGCCGCTCAGCGCGGACGCTAGTTGATGGGCGCGAACCGCGGCACGCTCTGCCCTTCGTGCTCGATCATTTCAAAAAACACCGATGCGGGTCGCGTCCAGATCGTGCCGTTCGCGGCGCGATAGACGATCATCGTGACGCTCGGGTCCGATTCGAGTGTCGCCTCGCAGATCAATTCGTAAATGCCGCCTTTGTAGTGTCGATAACGCACGGTCACGGTTGAGTCCTCGAAGATGGATCGATTGCGAACGTCACAGTGAAACGAGGCAATGCAGAACGCCGCTCGCGTCAACTCGCGCTCTCTTTCATCTGCTTCAGGTGCTTATAGACGGTTGCACGTCCCATGCCAAGCACGTTCGCGACATAGTTCGCCGAACTCTTGCCGCGAAACGCCCCTTCCGCGTAGAGCGCCTCGACCAGCTCGCGCCGATGTTCGCGCGTGAGCCCATTCAGGCCAATCTGGCGGTCGCGCAGCCAGCCGTGCAGGAACGTGTTGATGCGCTCCTGCCAGTCGTCGCGGAACAGCTCCTCTGGCTGCGCGACGACACCCGCGCCCTTGATGAACAGATCGAGCGTCGAGCGAACGTCCTCGAACACCGCGATGTTGAAGTTGATGCACATCATGCCCGCGGGCTGACCGTTGTCGTCGAACAGCACGTTGCTCACGCAGCGCATGCGGCGGCCGTCCCAGTTCAGCTTTTCGTACGGGCCGATCACGCGCTCGCGCGCGGAGTGCTCCGTCTCTTCGAGCGCGGACTCGTCGCCGATCTCCCGCTTCGACAGGTTGTTCGCGAGATACAGCACGGTCTGGTCGTGCAGGTCGTGAATCACGACTTCCGCGTACGGAAAGAACAGCGCGGCAATGCCGTCCGCGATGGGCGCGTAACGGGTCAGCAGCAGGTCCTTGACGGGTGACGTTTTCTTCTTGCGCATCGGCGGGCAGTGGTTTCGCAGTGTCGCTCGTGATGCCGCTGCGTCGCGCGGTGCATTCGACGTCGAGCGGCGGCTGACCGACATTGTAGCTATTGCGCCTCGCCTCGACGACGCAGCAGATGACGATACAGCGCGTTGGCCATCGCGACGTCCTCGAGCCCGAGGCCGATCGAGCGGAAGAACGCGTGGCGTTCGTACGCGGGCGTTGCGCACTCGCCTGTCAGCAGCGACGGCAGATCGCCCTTCACCTGCGCCGACGACCAGCCGTGCTGCGCGGCCGCCAGCTTCATCTCGCCGGCGCTGGCGGGCGTCGTCGCGCGATAGTCGCAGTAGACGTCCATCTGCGGCAGCCAGGCCGGGTCGATTTCGTGCGCATTCGCGGCGTTCGTGCTGATCGACGTGATCAGCGCGGGCTTCGTCAACGCGTCGCGCGGCAGCACGGGCGCGCCCGACGACGTGCACAGCATCACCACGTCGGCATCCCGCACGCATCCCTCGACGCTCGCGCTGATCTCGACGCGTGCATCGGCGGATAGCATCGCCGCGCGCCGTGCGCCGTTCGATGCAAGCGCGGGCGAATACACGCGAACCGACTCCCAGGCGCGCAGCGGCGCGACATGCCGCACGTGCGCGAGCGCCACGCCCCCCCGCGCCGACGACGGCCAGCCGCGTTGCATCGGCGCGCGCCAGCTGGTCCACGGCGAGCGCCGTCGTGCCCGCCGTGCGCTCGGTAGTCAGCAGCGCCGCGTCGCACCACATCAGCGGCTGGCCGGTTTCCATCGACATCAGCGCCGTCCACGCGGTGATGATGGGCGCGCCGCCCGTCACGATGTACGGCGAGAGCTTCGCGCCAAACACCTTCGAATCGGCGAGCGCGCCGAGATAGGCGATGAAATCGCCGGCGCCGTGCGGAAAGAGCGTCAGCGTCTGCGGCGGCTGCACGGCATCGGCGCGAGCGAGCGCGCGAAACATCGCCGCCAGCGCGCCGCGCACGTCGAGTGCGGGCAGCGCTTCGCGGACAGCCTGTTCGTCGACGGCGAATGGCAAGGCGGAATTCATCGGTTCATCTCCAGAGGCGACGCGCGGCGCGTCGATACGGTTGTCGGGTGGGGCAATCCAGCTTGAGCACTTGATCGGATGCGACTCGTTTTGTGGATTTATAGTCTACTTGAGACTTTATCGGCGTGGACAAAAAATCTCGTTCGATGTGCCCGCGAGCCTGCGCCGACGCTCGCTTCATCGCATGATTTCCCGGTCTTTCCCGCTTGCATCAAGCGTTCGTACAGTGCGGAACGGTATTTTTGATCACTGGACTATCGTATTCCCTATAGTCCATACTGGACTTTCAGTCTATATTTCTTCGTGCGCCCACCGTAGCGCATGACCCGATCACCCACGACAGGAACCGTCATGAAACTGAAGCTCTCTTTCGCTGCCGCCGTCCTCGCGATCACGGCGGGCGCCGCCTGCGCGCAAGCGTCCGACACGCTGCGTTTCGGCATCGAAGCCGCCTATCCTCCGTTCGAAAGCAAGACTGCGTCGGGTCAGCTCGAAGGCTTCGACGTGGACGTCGGCAACGCCGTCTGCGCGAAGATGAAAGTGAAGTGCGTGTGGGTCGAGAATTCGTTCGACGGCCTGATTCCTGCGCTGCAGGCGCGCAAGTTCGACGTGATCAACTCGGCGATGAATATCACGGCCAAACGCAAGGAAAGCATTGCGTTTTCGCCGGCTATCTACATCGTGCCCATCGTGATGGTCGCGAAGCACGGCTCGGGTTTGCTACCCGATGTGAAGAGCCTGCAGGGCAAGCGCGTCGGCGTGCTGCAGGGTTCGTCGCAGGAAGATTTCCTGAAGAAGCACTGGGCGAATGCGGGCGTGCAGGTCGTGTCGTATCAGGATCAGGACCAGGTGTATGCGGACCTCGTCGCCGGTCGCCTGGATGCCGCCGTGCAGGAAGCGCAGACCGTGCAGGAAGGCTTTCTCAGCAAGCCTGCGGGCGCGGGCTACCAGATCGTCGGCGAGCCGCTGAAAGATCCGTCGACGCTCGGCGAAGGCACGGGCTTCGGCTTGCGCAAGAGCGACAAGGCGTTGCAGGCGAAGATCGACGCGGCGCTCGCCGAGCTGAAGAAGGACGGCACGCTGAGCGCGCTGTCGCAGAAGTACTTCAAGCGCGACATCATCGCGAAGTGATACGCTGCCGAAGCCGAACGGCAGGCGAGCCGGCATCCGCATGCGAGCGCTGCGTCGGGTGCCTTCAGTGTCACGCTCGTTCTGGCTTCGTCAATCAGGAGAATCGGGCAACGTGATGGATTTCGACGTCATCGTGCTGGGGGCGGGCATCGTCGGCGTGTCGTCGGCGCTGCATCTGCAGGATCGCGGACGGCGCGTCGCGCTCGTCGACCGGCGCGCGCCCGGCGAAGAGACGAGCTTCGGCAACGCAGGCCTGATCGAGCGCTCGTCGGTCGTGCCGTACGGCTTTCCGCGCAAGCTCGGCACGCTGCTGCGCTATGCGCGCAACCAGTCGACGGATCTGTACTGGGACTACAAGGCGCTGCCCGCGTACGCAACGTGGCTCGCGCGCTTCTGGTGGGAATCCGCCCCGCAGCGGCTCGCGGCCGCGGCGCGCGACATGATGCCGCTGATCGGCGCGTGCGTCGACGAGCACGACAAACTGATCGCGCGCGCGGGCGTCGGCGGGCTCGTGCACGACGGCGGCTGGATCGAGGCATTCCGCACGCGGGCCGCGTTCGATCACGAAGCGCGTGCGTCGGAACAGGCCGTGCGCGAGCATGGTTTGCACGTGAGCGTGCTCGACGCCGCCGCACTGCGCGCGCGCGAGCCGGGCGTGGGCGAAGGCATCTGCGGCGCGATTCACTGGAAAGACCCGAAGAGCGTGACGAATCCGGGCGCGTTGGTAAAGGGCTATGCGCGCCTGTTCGAAACGGGTGGCGGCACGTTCCTGACGGGCGATGCAGCGACCCTGCGCGCATCGGGCGACGCGTGGACCGTCTCCACGCACCAAGGCGAGATCAGCGCGAAGCAGGTCGTGCTGGCGCTCGGCCCGTGGTCGGACACCGTGTTCGAGCCGCTCGGCTATCGCATTCCGTTGCGCGCGAAGCGCGGCTATCACATGCACTACCGGCCCACGCGGCAGACGCTGTCCGTGCCGATCGTCGATACGGAACGCGGCTATGTGGTCGCGCCGATGGAAGGCAACCGCCTGCGTCTGACCACGGGCGTCGAGATCGCGCAGCGCGGCGCGCCGCCGACGGGCATTCAGCTCGAACGCATCGAGCCGCTCGCTCGCGCGACGTTCGGTCTCGGCGAGCGCGTCGACGCCGAGCCGTGGCTCGGCATGCGGCCCTGCACGCCGGACATGCGTCCCGTGATCGGCGCTGCGCCGCGGCATCGCGGGTTGTGGTTTGCGTTCGGCCACAACCATCATGGGCTCACGCTCGGGCCCGTGAGCGGCCGGCTGCTCGCCGAACTCATGACGGGCGAGACGCCTTTTACCGATCCGGCGCCGTATCGGGTGGAGCGGTTCGTCTAAGCCGCAGCGATCGGCGCGTGCGCTTCGCGCCCCGCCCCTCCCTGCTCCACTCGAAACGCCGCCGTTCATTCGCTCAACCGCTGCGCATCGTCGGCATGTGAAGCCGCCGTCGCGACGTTCTCCTCGACGAGCGTCGCATTCTGCTGCATCACCTCATCCGTCTGCGTGACGGCGAGGCTCACTTCCTTGATGCCGTTGCTCGGATGCTGCGACGCCGCCGCCGATTTCGCCGACGATCTTCGCGACGCGCGAAATCGCCGCTCTGATGCCACGGATCGTTTCGCCTGCGCCCGTCGCGATCTCTTCGCGCGTTCGCATCCGCAATCAGCACGCCGATTTCCTTGCCCAACGCCCCCGAACGCCTGCATCCCCTCAGCCCGGCGCGTGCATGAAGTACAGCAGCAGCGACAGCGACACGAGCGAGCCGACCGTCGACAGCAAAATCGTCTGCGACGTGATGTGCGCCTCACGCCGGTAGAACTCGGCCAGCATGTACGGCCCCGTGCCCGTCGGCAAGGCGGCGAGCAGGACGGCCATGTCGACCATCGGCGCGGGCAGCGCAACTACGCGTGCGGCGATCCACCATGCCAGCGCGGGCTGCGCGATCAGCTTGATCGCCGTCAGCACCAACGACGTCAGCGGCTCGCTCGCCGCTTCCTTCGCCGGCCGCTTTTCGGCGAGGAAGAGCCCGAGGCTCACCAGCGCGCACGGGCTCGCCGCGCCGCTCAACAGCTTCAGGAACGTCTCGACGCTCTGCGGCAACGATACGTCAGCGCCCGCCGCCAGCACGCCGAGAATCGGCGAGGCGATCAGCGGATTCTTCAACAACCGCCACAGCACCTTCGCCCCGAGCTTGTGCGGCGCGCGCTCGGTCTGCAGGCCGATTTCGATCAGCACGATCGCCAGCGCGAACAGCACACACGCGACGAGGATCGTCGCGATCGTCGTCGGCGTGAGACTCGCCTTGCCGAACGCCAGCAACCCGAGCGGAAAACCGATGTAGCCCGTGTTCGGATACGACGCAGCGATGGCGTCGACGCTGGCATCGGCAAGATGCCGCCCGCGCGCGAGGCGCACGGCCAGCACTACGGCGAACACGCCCGCGCAGGCAATCGAAAACGTCGCGATGAAGGCGGGCTGATCGAGTTGCCGCCATGTCGAATGGGCCATCGTGTCGAACAGCAGCGCGGGCAGCGCGAGCCAGACGACGAAGCGGTTCAGTTCCGATGCGGCCGTCGGGCCGAGCAGGTCGCGGCGGCGGCAAAAGAAGCCGGCGAAGATCAGCGCGAAAACGGGCAGCAGAATTTCAAGCGTAGAGAGCATGGCGGCGCCGTGACGGGTTGCGGGAGCGGATGCATAAGCGAATCGGGAAGCGCCCAAGCGTAAGCGTTTCCGGCGATACAATCCAATGCTGAATCCGGCCTTCGACCATACCTTTTTTGCATCATGCTCGACGTCAAACCGCTCCGTTATTTCGTCACGCTGGCCGAAACGCGGCACTTCGGCCGCGCGGCCGCGCGCCTCAATCTGTCGCAGCCGCCGCTCAGCCGGCAACTGGCGGCGCTCGAAGCGTCGCTGGGTGTCACGCTGATCGAACGCAGCCCGCGCAGCGTCACGCTCACGGCCGCGGGCGAACGCTTCTACGCGGACGCCAAGGCGATCCTCGCATCGATCGAACAGGCGGCGCGGCAGGCGCGCGCGGCAGCCGTCGGCGACAGCGGGCAGTTGACCATCGGCTTCACGATGTGCGCCGCCTACAGCGTGCTGCCTGCCTACGCGCGCGCCTATGGCGACGCGTATCCGGACGTGACGCTGAACCTGCGCGAAGTGGTGTCGAACGATCTCGCGCCGCAGGTGCAAAGCGGCCAGATCGACGCGGCGATCATGTTTCCAGGCGCGCCCGACAAGGCGCTCGACACGCGCGCGATCTTCACGGAGCCGCTGTGCGTCGCGCTGTCGCGCAATCATCCGCTCGCCCGCGCGCGGCGGCTCGATGTCGCGCGGCTCGCGCGCGAGCCCTTTGTGATGGCATCGGAAGCCGTCGCGCCGAGCCTGCGCGCGACCATCGTCGATCACTGCGCGCGGGGCGGCTTCGCGCCCGACGTGCGCTTCGAGGTGCAGTTACAGCAAACGGTGTTGAGTCTCGTCGACGAAGGCGTGGGAATCGCGCTCGTGCCGAAGTCGATGAGCCGCGCGCAGCTGGCAGGCGTCGTGTTCAAGCCGCTCGCCGACGCGCCGTTGATTTCCCAGATGCTCGTGTGGTCGCCCGCGAACCGCAATCCGTGTCTGGCGCGGTTCCTGGCTTTGGCCAACTGAAGGAGGATGCGCGCCCGCGTCGGCAAGTGGGCGCGCACACAGGGATCGCAGAGGGATCAGAGAAACGCGCGGTCGCGCGCCGCCGCGTTCGACGCCCGCGCAATGCGTTCGCTGCGCTCGACCATCGCGCCGAACAGCAGACCGATCACGGCCCACATGATTGCCTGCATGCCGAGCGCCGTGATGCGGAACTTCCACAGCACGACGGCTGGGAACGCTTCGGGTACTTCGTTGACCGTCGGCAGCGCAAGCTGGATCGCAGCGATGATCGCGACGAACACCATGCCGCCGGCGATCGACGCATTCCACTGCCCGAGCCGCGGCAGCAGATGCTTGCGCACTTTCATCGAGAACACCATCACGACGAGCGACGTGACGATCATCAGGAAGAACAGGCCCGTGCGTGAGCCGATCGTCTCCGGATCGCCGACCGACGGCGGATTGGCCGGATACTTGAGAGTCGGGACCAGCACGACGGCAACAAACGCGCCGACTGCGAGCCACGCCGACAACGCGCGCGCGCCGATCCGCCCGACGCGCCCGTACAGATACGCGAACGTCAACGCGAACAGTCCGCCGAACGCCATGCCGTAGGCGACCACGCCCGTCAGCAGACCGAGGCCCGCCTGCGTGCCGCGGCTGACGATTTCTTCTTCATGCTCGCCGGCGTGCTCCGCCGCATGCGTTTTTTCTTCGAGCGAGATCGCCGTTTCGACGAGCGGCTCGCCCGCGACGCGCGCGAACGCGAACGTGAGCAGGCCCGCGACGATGCCTGCGAGCATGCCTCGCATCAACAACTTGCCAACCATGGTGATGACTCCCTTACGCGATCAGTGGCAAGGAAAGCCGAGCAGATGGCGGCCGTCGTGCACGAACTCGTGCACGTACATGCCGGGAAACAGCGACGTCGCGCCCTGTTCGGCGCCGACGAAATAGAGCGCGAGCAGCATCAGCAGGCCGCCGAAGATCACCCACGGCAGCAGTTCGCGCAGCGGAACGGGCGTGATGGCGGGTTGATCGGCCTCGCGGGCGTGGTCGAACACGGTGTCGTTCATGGCGAACATCTCCTGGGGTTGCGCGCCCCGATAGTCGATTGATGAGGGAAGTCGAAGCTTGGGTCTGGCTTCCGGCTCGTATGCTGCACATTCGTGATGCATTCACCGCCGATTACAGTGGCGCGACCGCGCCGGGCTTGCACCGGCTTCCGCGCTTCGAGTGGCGACTATTCTACGCGCTAAACTGCGATTCTTTCCTGCTGCCCTGCTTCTTCCTGGATGGTCTTTGCTCGATCTTGCTATGCCTTCCCGCTTCGCTCCTTCTTCCCGACCACGAGCCGCCGATGCGCATACGTCTGTTGATGATCAGCCACCCGGCGACTGCCGCGCAGCGCAAGGGCACATTTCCCGACGGCGACGATCCCCTCGATGCGCGCGCCGTCGAAGAAGCGGCAGCATGTCGTGCTGCAAACGCGGATTGGCTCGCCGCCGAGGCCGCGTTCGCGAGTCCCGCACGATGCGCAACGGAAGCGGCGCGGATATTCGGATTCGCCGCCGTCACGCGGGAGCCGGCCCTGGCTGATGCGGACTACGGACGCTGGCGCGGCCGCCGCCTCGTCGACATCGCGCGCGACGAACCCGACGCGCTCGCCGTCTGGACGCGTGATCCGTCGGCCGCGCCGCACGGCGGCGAATCGTTCGATGCGTTGACGCGGCGCGTCGGCGGCTGGCTCGACGCGCTTTCCGAGCACGGGCATCGCGGCACGCTGATCGCCGTCACGCATGCGCCCGTGATCCGCGCCGTGCTCGTGCACGTGCTGCACGCGCCGTCGACAGCGTTCACGCAAATTGACGTCCCGCCCCTCGCCATCGTCGAATTGCAGCGCGGCGAGCGAGGCTGGACGTGGCGGGCCACGGCCCCGCACGCGTCTCCGCATGCGCCCCCTCATGCGCCCCCTCGCACGCCCTTTCCGACGCCCGACGCCTGAAGCACGCGGCGCGCGCGAAGCGCGAACAGTCATCCGCCCGCGCGCTCACAACGCGGGACACGACAACACCTGCTGCGGATTGAGCGCCGTGCCCGGCAAGCCGTTCGCCGCGGGCGTGCCCTGCATCGGCGTGGCGATCAGGCGCACGGCGTCCGTGCCCGCGCTCGCGAGCACGTAACGCTCGGGGCGCCCCTGCGGCTGCCAGTACGCGCGATAGGCCCCGCCATCCGATAGCACATGCAACGTGCCCGGCACGGTCTTGCCGCCCGCGATGAAATCGACGGGCTCGCCGTCGCGCAACGCAAAGCCGCTTGCAGCCGGCACGCCAGATGCAGCCGACGCAGCCGGCCCGCCCGCACCCGACAGCACACCGCAGGATCCATCGCCCGTTGCGGCGATCGCCAGTTGCGCGACGGTCCATACCGTGAGGGGCGCCATCGTTCTGAATGTCATTGGATGCCTCGTGTCGGCTGAAAGCTCAGGCGTGGTGAGTCCGCCAAGCGCGATTTGCAAAGCGCGGGTTGCAAACGGCATACCACCGCCCGCGATCTGCGAGCGCCGCGAAGCCGCGCGAATTTTGACCGCCTGGCAACGCGCTTTTTGATGTGCGATAAGAGTTGGGTTCCTATCCAGCGTTCACCGAAAAGAGGCAACCGATGGCCACGCTCGAAGCGTTTCGCACCGTGCTCGACGATGCACGCACGCCCGAGATCATTCGCAATCACATCATTGATTCGCTGCAATATGCGCTGCGCAATCATGGGCAGATTTTCACGTCGAAGGAAGTGGAATGGCTCGCGAAATGGGACGACGCGCGCATTCCGCTCGCCGCTGCTCGCGAACTGCAAAAACGCATGACGCACGAAGCGGAATGAACGCCCGTGGACAGGTAGGCCCGCCGCGCCGCCCGTCGAACTGGATTGCTCCCCACAAGCGGGCAAACGGAAGTTTGTGCTACACAAGGCCCTGTTTTTAGGGCATAATATTGCTACAGCAGCACTCTGCCATTTCCTTCCGGCACCTTCTTAACCGCAGCGCGTTCTACCGGTTTCGCCGGTTTTCAGCTTCACCGCTGCATGGATTGCGTCTCTGCCGTCCCCGCCGCCGCGCAATGTCGGGCAGCGGTAACCCGGCGGTCATCGTCACTTCGGCCATAGTTGAACCCGACCAGGTGACATTCGTCATGCGTTCGGTGCCTGTGCGGCATCAGCGTATTTCTCCATCGGTACCGCGTCGTTCGCGGCTGCGTTCGGGTCCACGCGTAGGACTCGCGCCAAACCATTTCCATTGCGGCGTGCGCGAACGTGCCCGCCGCCGGCTGCCTTGCTGTTGCGTCGCTCGTGATGCGCGCGCGCCGGCAGCCTGTATCACAGGACTTTGCACATGACTCAAGGCATCAAGACCTACAAAGGTTACGAAATTCATCCGCTCGTCTATCCGCGCCGCACGTCGAGCGGCGTTACCCATCGCAATTCGCTCGATAGCGGCTACGACGCATCGGTGCGCATTTGCCGCGTCGGCGCGAAATCGATCGACGACGGCCGCGTCTTCCGGCTCGCGCACTTCCGTCCGTTCGAAGGCGCGGGCAAGGCCCGCATGGCGTGCATGGAACACGCAACCAACGTGATCGACGGTCACGTCGACGGACAAAGCGTCGCCGATCTCTGATCGCGTGCGTCCCGCCGTGTGGCATGGGACGCGCTTCACGGCTTCACCCGCATCGCCGCGGCAGCGCTTGTGCTGCCGCGCAAGATATGCTGCGCGCCGCGCGCAGCCCGTTCCCTCAACGACCCAGGAGTTTGCATGGCGAAAGAAGAACTGATTGAACTGGACGGCATCGTCGACGAAGTGCTGCCTGACAGCCGCTACCGCGTGACACTGGATAACGGTGTCGTCGTGGGCGCGTACGCTTCGGGCCGCATGCGCAAGCATCACATCCGTATCCTCGCGGGCGACCGCGTCACGCTCGAATTGTCGGTCTATGACCTGACCAAGGGACGCATCAACTTCCGTCACAAAGACGAACGCAGCAGCGGCACGGCAATGCGCCGCCGCTGACGCGCGAATAATCGACGCGTGTCGAGTCCGTTGCGCAGAGCGCGACACGCAACACAGATCTGCGAAAGAGACGCGGCATGTGCAATGCATGCCGCGCGGCTCGTTTCCGGCAATTCCCTGCGCTTCATTCCCTGCGTTTCACTCGCTGCGGCTCCCCCCGCAATTCATATCCCGTCGTTCACGCCCTAAACACAGCAGCCACATCGTCACTCGCGCCCGGCTGCATGCGTGTTATCACGCGCTCTTCCAGCTCCGCAAGATGCGCGCGCATGGCCTCGAGCGCGACGGACAGAACGCCGTCACTGAGCGCGTCGATCAGTCGGGCATGTTCGTCGGCTGAGCAGGTCGTGCCCTTCGACGGATCGTAAAGGGCCTTGTACAGTTCCGTCTTCGCGACGAGTTGCGCGACGAACGCTTCGAGTTCCGCGCTGCCCGCGAGCTGCGTCAGCAGCACGTGAAACCGGCCCGCGAGCCGCACCTGCTCGTCGATGCGGCCATCTTTCAGGGCCTTTTTCTCGCTCGCGACATGCGCCTTCAGCAGCCGCTTGTCCTGCGCCGACAGCGCGCCGCATAGCGCGGTGACGATGCCCGCCTCGACGACCTGCCGCGCGCGATACACCTGCCGCACGTCCTCTTCCGACGGCGACGGCACGAACGCGCCGCGATTCGCTTCGAGCACTAGCTTGCCTTCGAACCCGAGCCGCGCGAGCACCTTGCGCAGCGCGCCCCGTGTGCAGCCGAACGCGGCCGCGAGATCGCGCTCGACGAGCTGCGCGCCCGGGCGCAAGCGCCCTTCGAGCAGCGCCGTGGTGATCGACGCGTAAATGCGCGCTTCGACGCTATCTTCGTCGGCGGCGGGCGGCGGTGTGGTCGGGCGTGTGGCCATGTCGTTCGTACGGTTGAGACGGGCTGGGTGAGCGGCCGTATTGTAGCGACGGCCGGCGGCGCGCGCACGACGCCCAAAAGTGTTCACACGAATACCCGTCATAGTTTCCTGCGGGATTGTGGTTAACCAATTTAGTTAATATGGTTAACCATACGCTTTACAACCCACAAGGCCCTCCCGTGAATCCCACTCCCGGCACCGACTCCGTCCGCCCCATCCATCTCTCGCAGCGCGCTGCCACCTCGGGTTTGGCCTCGGCAGACGTGGCGTGGCTGGCGGCGATCGTCGCGATCGGCATCAATCTGCGGCCGCTGCTGACGTCCGTCAGCCCGCTGATGACGACCATCCGCGCGGCGACGGGGCTGAGCTTTTCGGGCGCATCGCTGCTGACCAGCTTGCCTGTCGTCGCGATGGGGCTCGGCGCGTTCGGGGCGGGCATGCTCACGCGCGTGCTCGGCGAGACTCGCGGCGTCGCGCTGGGACTGCTCGCGATTGCCGTCGCCTGTGGCGCGCGCCTTGCCGCGTCGAGCGGAGCCGCGCTGCTGGCGACCGCGCTATTGGCGGGAATCGGCGTCGCGGCCATTCAGGCGCTGTTGCCCGGCGTGATGAAGCAATGCTTCCGCGCGCGGGTGCCACTCGCGATGGGCCTTTTCTCCGCGTCGATCATGGGCGGCGGCGGACTCGGTGCCAGCCTGAGTCCGGTTGTCGCGAAGGCGTCCGGTTCCTGGCACGCGGGTCTGGCCCTGTGGGCCGTGCCAGCCGCGCTCGCGTGCGCTGGCTGGTTGGCGCTGCAGCGTCGCGCGTGCCGTCCGGACGACGCCGCCACGGCGCCAGCGTCCACGCCGGCATCCGCACCTGCGCCGCCAGTCGCGATGTGGCGCAAGCGCCGTGCGTGGGCGCTCGGCCTGCACTTTGGCCTCGTCAACGGCGGCTACACGACGCTGGTCGCGTGGCTGCCCGCCTACTATCAGCAGCGCGGCGCGAGCGTCGCCCATAGCGGCTCGCTTCTGGCGGCCATGACCGTCTTCCAGGCCGCAGCCGCGCTGTTGCTGCCGCTCGCCGCCGCGCCCTTCCGCGATCGCCGGCCGTGGCTCGTCGCGGGACTGGCCGCGCAACTGACGGGCATCGTCGGATTGCTCGCGTATCCGGACGACGCGCCGCTCGCGTGGGTGGCGATCGCGGGCGCGGGCCTTGGCGGCACGTTCTCGTCACGCTCGACGCGCTCGATCATGCCGACGATCACCGCGTTGCCGGCAGGCTGGTCGCGTTCATGCAAGGCGTCGGCTTCATCGTCGCGGCGATGTCTCCCGTCGTCGCCGGAAATCTGCGCGACCTGACGGGCAGCTTTTCGGCCGCGTGGATCATGCTCGCGTCGTGCGTGTCGGCGATGATCGCGCTGACATTCGCCTTCTCGCCGCACAGCTACGGCAGATGGCTTAGCTCGCGGTAATCGGCATCGCGCCGTAGACGCGCACGGCGCGCGCGTCAAGCCGGTGCAACACGCGGCGTCTTGCACTGTCGCAGTGCGCGAGGCCGTCGTCACATCCTGCCGTCAGATCCGAGCGCCCGCGCGACGCCCTTGATCGCAGGCGCAAACCACATGGCACGCAAGTTGCGTGCACCGCGCTTGCTCCTTGCAACGACGCACGGCAGCGACAAACGGCCGACGCCAAACGCGTCAGCCAACGCAAATGAACAAGGCGGGCCGCCGCGCGCGGGCCGCCCGAGTCGGGCAATGACGTTCGACGTTCATCGCATCGGGCCACGCGGTCCGGTCACGAGACGACGCCATCACTACGATCATGAGCGAACCCCGACACGACATCGCCGGCCGCGCCGCAACCGGCATCTGCATGCCCGGCGCATCGCCGGCGCGACCCATGAATCTGCACAACCCGCTCCACCCGACGCCGGACCATTCATGCTGCGCGTCTTGCTCGTAACCGACACCGACAAGCCGATCGGCGAGCTGCGCGACGCGCTCGCGAAGCTCGGCTACGACATGCTCGCCGCGACGGCTTCGCCGCATGCGCTGCACAAGGCCGTCGAGAGCCAACGGCCCGATGTCGTCATCATCGATACGGAATCGCCGTCGCGCGACACGCTCGAACAGCTTGCCGTCATGAACGCGACGGCGCCGCGCCCCGTGCTGATGTTCAGCAACGACGCAAACCAGCAACTGATCCGCGATGCCGTCGGCGCGGGCGTGACGGCGTATCTCGTCGAAGGGCTCGCGACAGAGCGCCTCGCGCCGATTCTCGAAGTGGCGCTCGCGCGCTTCGCGCAAGAATCGCAATTGCGCGAGCGGCTCGCCCAGGCCGAAAGCGAACTCGCGGAGCGCAAGCTGATCGACCGCGCCAAACGCCTGCTGATGGACTCGCAAAAGATGACCGAACATGCCGCCTACGCGGCGATGCGCAAGCGCGCGATGAACCAGGGCGTGAAGCTCGCCGAGATCGCGCGCCAGATGGTCGCCGCCGCCGACTTGCCAGATTGAAGCGCTGCTCATGAACACTCCCGCTCACCTCTCTTCTTCCCCCGAATCGGGCAAGCTCGAAAAGACGCACTTGCGGCTTGGCTTTGTCGCGTTGAGCGATGCCGCGCCGCTCGTCGCCGCGAAGCTGCTCGAATTCGGCCACGCGCACGGACTGACCATCGAGTTGCTGAAGCAGCCGTCGTGGGCCGCGATACGCGACAAGCTGCTATCCGGCGATCTCGATGCCGCGCATGCGCTCTATGGTCTCGTCTACGGCGTGCAACTGGGGCTGGGCGGTCCGCAGACGGACATGGCCGTGCTGATGGTGCTCAACCGCAACGGCCAGGCGATCACCGTGTCGAACCGGCTCGCGGCCGCGCTCGACGAGCACCCGACGTTGCCCGCCGCGCTCGCCACGCTCGGTCACAAACCCGTTTTCGCGCAGACCTTCCCGACGGGCACGCACGCGATGTGGCTGTATGCCTGGCTCGCGTCGCAAGGCGTGCATCCGTTGCGCGATATCGAAAGCGTCGTGATCCCGCCGCCGCAGATGGTCGAGGCGCTCGAACAGGACCGGCTCGACGGCCTGTGCGTCGGCGAGCCGTGGAATGCCGTGGCGCAGGAACGCGGCGTCGGCAGGACGATCGCGTACACGAGCGAGGTGTGGGCCGATCATCCCGAGAAAGTGCTGGCGAGCCGGCGCGATTTCGTCGAGCGCTATCCGAACACGGCGCGCGCGCTCGTGCAGACGATGCTCGAAGCGTGCCGCTGGCTCGATGGCGACGAACATCGCATGGAAATCGCCCGCTGGCTCGCCGCCGATGCGTTCCTTGGCGTGCCTGCTGCGTCGATTGCGCCGAGACTGCTGAACGCCGGCGCCGACGATCGCCGCAGGCCAGTGCGATTTTTTGAGGACGGAGCGGTAAATTATCCGCATCCGTCTGAGGGTGCCTGGTTTTTCGAGCAGTACGCGCGCTGGAAAATGACCGATTGGCGCAGCGATTTCCTGCAGATTGCGAGCGAGGTGAATCAGACCGCGCTGTATCGCCAGGCGGCCGCCACGGTGGGCGTCGGCGTGCCCGCGCAGCCGCCTGTTGCAAGGCTGATCGACGGCGCCTCCAGCCCGGGCGGGCAAACGTGATGCCGATTGCGTTGCGCTGATGCGCAACCGGCGGGCCAGCTTCGACCGGTTTGCGCCCCCACGCCGAGTGCGCTAAGGTGACCGTCACGCGACGCAGCGCCGCGCATTTCGCGCGTCACGCTGGAGCGCCGCCCGCCCGAGGCTGCTCATGGCTGACACCGATAACGAACTGTCCGCTCCGGATTCCACCACTGTCGCGCCACAGCAATTCTCGCTCGACGTCCTGCTGGAAAAATACGCAAAAGGCGACGAACGGACAGCCGATGACGTGTACCGCCGCGTCGCGCGCGGCGTCGCGCTCGCCGAGCCCGAAAGCTTGCGCCCCGCCATCGAAGCGCGCTTCGTCGAGAACCTGCAGAACGGCGCGCTCGGCGCGGGCCGCATCATGAGCGCGGCGGGCGCGGGCATCGCGGCGACGTTGATCAACTGCTTCGTGCAGCCTGTCGGCGATGCCATCCAGGGCGTCGACGAACAAGGGCTGCCCGGCATCTATGTGGCGCTGCTGCAGGCGGCCGAAACGATGCGGCGCGGCGGCGGTGTCGGCTACAACTTCTCGGCGATCCGGCCGCGCGGCGCGCGCGTCAAGACAACCAGCTCGTCGGCGTCGGGGCCGTGCAGCTATATCGACGTGTTCGATGCCTCGTGCCGCACCGTCGAGAGCGCAGGCTCGCGGCGCGGCGCGCAGATGGCCGTGCTCGACTGCACGCATCCCGATCTGCTCGAGTTCATCGAAGCCAAGCATTCGAAAGGCCGCTGGAACAATTTCAATGTCTCCGTCGCGGTCACCGACGAATTCATGCGCGCCGTCGAAGCCGATGACATCTGGCAACTCGTGCATCGCGCGGAGCCGACGCCCGCGCTGCGCGCCGCCAACGACATGCGCCAGCGCGACGACGGCATGTGGATCTACAGCGAGCGCCGCGCGAAGGATATCTTCGATCGCATCATGCGTTCCACTTACGACATCG
This sequence comes from Paraburkholderia bengalensis, assembly GCF_037126505.1. Taxonomy (NCBI): domain Bacteria; kingdom Pseudomonadati; phylum Pseudomonadota; class Betaproteobacteria; order Burkholderiales; family Burkholderiaceae; genus Paraburkholderia; species Paraburkholderia bengalensis. The sequence goes on along the minus strand of NZ_JACFYJ010000011.1, from coordinate 88,589 downwards.
CGGAACCGGGCGTCGTGTTCATCTCGCGGATGAACGACGACAACAATCTGCGCGCCGTCGAAGCGATCCGCGCGACCAATCCGTGCGGCGAGCAACCGCTGCCCGCGTACGGCTGCTGCAATCTCGGTCCGCTGAACCTCACGCGCTTCGTGATCGATCCGTTCGCGCAGCGGCGCGGCGGCACGCCGTCGTTCGACTGGGACGCGCTCGCGCAACGCACCCGCACGCATGTGCGCTTCCTCGACGACGTGCTCGACGTGACGCTCTGGCCGCTGCCGCAGCAATACGACGAGTCGCGCGCGAAGCGGCGCATCGGCGTCGGCTTCACGGGCCTCGGCGATACGCTCGTGATGATGGGCCTGCGCTACAACTCGCAGGAAGGGCGCGACTTCGCCGTGCGCATCGCGCGGCTGATGCGCGACGAAGCGTATCGCGCGTCCGTCGAACTCGCGCGCGAGCGCGGCGCGTTCACGCTCTTCAACGCGAAGCAGTATCTGGAAGAAGGCACGTTCGCGTCGCGGCTGCCCAACGACATCAAGGACGCGATCCGCAAGCACGGCATCCGCAACAGCCACCTGCTGTCGATCGCGCCGACGGGCACCGTCAGTCTCGCGTTTGCGGACAACGCGTCGAATGGCATCGAACCGGCGTTCTCGTGGACCTACACGCGCATGAAGGTGATGGCCGACGGCAGCCGCGAGCAGTTCGCCGTCGAAGACCACGCGTACCGGCTGTATCGCGAGCTTGGCGGCGACGTCAGCCGTCTGCCCGATTATTTCGTCAGCGCGCTGGAGATGTCAGCGCGCGACCATCTGGACATGATGGCGGCCGTGCAGCCGTACATCGACACGTCAATATCGAAGACCGTCAACGTCCCCGCCGACTATCCGTTCGACGCATTCGAAAGCCTCTATTTCGACGCGTGGAAGGCCGGGCTCAAGGGACTCGCCACGTATCGGCCAAACGAAACGCTCGGCGCCGTGCTCAGCGTGTCGCGCGAGCCGGCCGCGACGGCCGACGATGCGCTCGCGGAAGTCGACCTCGACCCGTTGCGCATCGCGATCGATCATCGGCCGAAAGGCGAGTTGCCCGCGATCATCGAGAAAGTGGAATACCTGACGGCAGGCGGGAAGAAGTCGCTGTATCTGGCCGTGTCGTTCATCGAAGTGACGGGGCGCGTTGGCGGCGAGGAAGTGACGATCGAGCGCCCCATCGAGTTTTTCATTCCCGCCGGACAGCGCGACGAGTCGCAGCAATGGATCACCGCGACCATGCGCTCGCTGTCACTCGCCGCGCGCGGCGGCTTCGTCGCGCGCAATCTGCAGGACTTGCGCAAGGTGTCGTGGGATCGCGGACAGGTGCGGCTCGGCGAAGTGCAGCGGATGGATGGGCACCGTTCACCGCGCTGGCACGATTCGGAAGTCGCGGCATTGGCGTATGCGCTTCAGCAGATTTTGCACCGCCGCGGCTTTCTCGATGCCGAAGGCAACCAGGTGCCGTCGCGCCTGCTCGCGCGCTTGCCGCACGGCCAGGCGAATCAGAATGCATCGACTGCGGACAATGCGCTATCGACCATCGACGACACCACGGAAGCAGCACGCGGCGCGCAGGAACTGCGCACGATGCACGGCCGTACCTGCGGCAACTGCGGCGCACATGCGGTCATCCGGAAGGACGGCTGCGATTTTTGCACCGCGTGCGGGGAGATCGGCGCGTGCGGTTGAGCGGCGCGCCTTGCAGACGTTAGCTCAGTCCGAAATCGCGGCGGCTCGCAGGAAAGCCGCCGCTGGCGGGCGGAAACACGCACCATGAGCCGTCATCGTGCCGGAAGAACACGAACGAGTACAGACCGGCCACATGCGTCGCCTCGATACAGACATAGCGCCATGAATTGCTGCGCGAATGACCAAACCGCGTGACGCGGATGCATTCGCGCGAAGCGGAACCCAGCCACTTTTCAACCTGACCGCGCAGCGATCTTTCCCGAGCGCCCATCACCTTCTCCATCGCCACCCTTCGGCTTTCGGCCGCACGGGCGCATGCTTCACTTGCACAACCCGTCAGCGCGTGCCGCAATCGATATCGATCGTCATCGCGTTCAGATAAGCGTTTTCGATGACGTGCCGCACGAGTGCCGCGAACTCGTCCGCGTTACCCATGCGGCGCGGGAACAGCATCTTCTCGATCAATCCGTCCGACACCTTCGCGGGCATGCCCGCCGACATGCCCGATTCGAACAGGCCTGGCGCAATCGACACCACGCGGACACCGTATTCGGCGAGGTCGCGCGCGATTGGCAACGTCATGCCGATCACGCCGGCCTTGCTCGCGCTGTAGGCGGCCTGCCCCATCTGCCCGGCGCGCGCCGCCCCCGACGACGTGTTGACGATCACGCCGCGTTCGCCCGTCGCGGCCGGCTCGTTGCGCGTCATGGCGAGCGCTGCGTGGCGGATCACGTTGAACGTCCCCGTCAGGTTGACGGCGAGCACCCGGTTCCACAGATCGAGCGGAAACAGTTGGCCTTTCGAAATCGTCTTGCACGGGCCGAGCACGCCCGCACAATTGACGGCGACGTGGACCCCGCCATGGAGCGACACGACGGCATCGATCGCCGCCTGCACACTTGACTCGTTCGCGACATCGACGGCAATACCCGTTATATCGGGGCCGAGCACGTCATCGAGCTTGCGCTGGTCCAGATCGAACCCGACCACTGTCGCTCCCGCCACCCGGAGACCCTTGCAGGTCGCCAGACCGAGTCCCGATGCCGCGCCTGTCACGACTGCCACCTTGCCTCGCAGATCCATTCGTTATCCTTCAGTTCAGCTGGTTGTTCACCGACACCATCGCGACAGGCGAGCAAGCTCAGAAGCGGTGCGTCATACCCAACGCCACGAGTTCCTGCGACGCATTCGGCCCGCTTGCCACGACGCCCGGCCAGCTCATCATCGCCGCGCCGTTGTTCTTCATGTAGCCCGCGCGCGCGTAGAGCGTTGTGCGCTTGGACAGGTTGTGATCGGCGCCGACCTGAATGCCCAGCGTGTTGTCATGCACGCCGCGCGCCTTGCGCTGGATACCCGCAATCTCAAACGTATCCGCGGCGGTGGCCTGGACCGTCGCGCCGACTTCCGCGATGCTGTACGAGTTCGCTGCACCCAGCCTGGCAGCGAGAGAACCTGCGGGCGCATCGATCGAACGGTTGTAGGTGTAGTTGGCCTGCAGATTGACGATGCCGAAGCGATACGCGAGCGCGCCCGTGAAGCGCTCGGTCGACATCAGATTGAGGGCGCCCGGCAGTCCCGGCAGCGTTTCAGTGCCGCCGTGCTGCTTCTGGTACGCAACGCCGACGAATGCGCCCGCCCCCGCATACGTCACGGCGAGGTCGAACATGTTGCCCGTAGAGATGGGCACCGGCTGGGACGACGTGGCCGCGAAACCGTACATCGCATACAGCTTCACGCCGCCCATGACGGGCGACTGATAGACGATCGAGTTGCTGCTGCGGCCCGTTGCGGCGATAGTGGCGATCGTGTGCCTGTCGAGCGTACTCGCGGCCGCCGACAGCGGCGACATCACCTCGTTGCCGCGGAACGGATCGGTGGGATAAACGGCCCAGAACGTGGGCTGATACTGGCGCCCGAACGTAAGCGAACCGTAGTCGTCGTGCGTGACGCCCACCCACGCCTGACGATAGAACAGCGATGAGCTGTCGACGAAGAACCCACCGTTATTGATCGTGTAGCCGTTCTCGAGCTGGAATGCCGCTTTCAGACCGCCGCCCAGATCTTCGCTACCCTTGAGCCCGAAGTTCGAGCCGCTGTTGCCGCCGCTGCGCTCCGAAAAACCATGCAGCGCGCCGTTACCCAGATACTGGACGAACACGTCTGCTACGCCATACAGCGTCACGGACGACTGCGCCGCGGCGCCTCCCGCCGCGATCAGCAATGAAGCACCGCAAATACTTTTCCCAACCCAACGCATGCATGTCTCCTTCATTTTTTTTTCGCGCCTCTAAGGGCACCGATCGTGCAATTTCATGCGTGATCGCAATCCGAACTCAGGCTCACATCCAGGCCTTGCGATCTTCAGAATGACCAGGCGTCGAACCGAAGCGACTGATCGTTTTTAGCGAGAGGATTGAGAGCAATACGACTGATCTGCTCTCTTGATGTACGGCACTTGAATGACCGCACAACTCCCGCACGACAAAGAATAGGCGCGGTCGTTTTGCGTTTCCCCCCCTCAAGAATAGGGGGCGTCGCAGGTATTGCTGCTCTCTATCATTGGCTCGACGAAATGGATCAGGACAACCAATGACATCGATAAAAAAAGGCCCGCTTGCCGGGCTCAAAGTGCTGGAAATAGCCGGAATCGGGCCCGGTCCGTTTTGCGGCATGCTGTTCGCGGATCTGGGCGCGGATGTCGTCGTGGTCGAGCGCCTCGAAGCGGATAAATCGGACGCCAATGCACTGGATCTCGGCAATGTGCAACTCGCGAATCGCGGCAAGCGCTCCGTCGCAGTCGACCTGAAAACGCCTGAAGGCGTCGATACGGTGCTGCGGCTCGTCGAACATTGCGACGCGCTGGTCGAAGGCATGCGTCCGGGCGTGATGGAGCGTCTCGGGCTCGCTCCCGATATCTGTCTGCAACGTAATCCGCGGCTCGTCTACGGGCGCATGACGGGCTGGGGCCAGCATGGTCCCCTCGCGCATGCCGCCGGTCACGATCTGAACTACATCGCCCTGTCGGGTGCGCTCTGGTATGCGGGGCAACCGGGCGAGGCGCCCCTCACACCGCCCAGTCTCATAGGCGATGTCGGCGGTGGCGCGATGTACCTTGCCGTCGGTCTGCTGGCGGGCATCCTGAACGCGCGCGCGACAGGCACGGGACAAGTTGTCGATGCGGCGATCGTCGATGGCAGCGCGCACATGATGTCATTGCTGCTGGCGCTGCAGGCATCCGGTCAAATGCGCGCGCAACGCGGTCAAAGTCTGCTCGACGGACCGCACTGGTACAACACCTATCGCTGCGCCGACGGTGCATTTATCTCCGTCGGCTCGCTGGAGCCGAAGTTCTATCGGGAGTTGCGGGAAAAGTTAGGCCTCGAAGCCGACGGCGCGTTCGACAAACCCTATGACCCGCGCGCGTGGCCGCAACTGCGCGAGCGCTTTGCCACGCTGTTCGCGAGCCGCAGTCGCGCCGAATGGTGCGCGCTGCTCGAAGGCACCGACGCGTGCTTCGCGCCCGTCCTGAGCCCGGACGAAGCAGCCGATCATCCGCATTTGCGAGCGCGCGGCGTCTATACACGCGAAGGCGGCGCGTTACAGCCGAACCCCGCGCCGCGATTCTCGGCGACGCCCGCGGGCGCGCCCGGTCCGATCCCGCGCCGCGGGCAGCATAACGACGCCGTGCTGCGCGACTGGGCCAACGGCTGATCCGCAAATGCCCCGCGCCTCTCGCCCATCCCACCCGACATCTATCAACGCGGGCCCACCATGACAGACATGACGAACGCATTTCTGACCGAACAGCAGACGCTGATACGCGACACCGCGCGACGCGTCGCGAGCGAAATTGTCGGCCCGACGGCCGCGAAGCGCGACCTGGAATCCGCGTGGCCGCGCAACGAACTTCGGGCGCTCGCCGAACTTGGATTTCTGGGCATGCTGATTCCCGAGCAATATGGCGGCACGGGCGCGAGCGTGCTCGACTTCTGCGTGGCCCAGCATGAGTTCGCCAAAGTCGACGCCGGGCTCGCGACCATCGTCCACGTGCACAACTTCACGGCGATGTGCATTGCCGAACATGGCAGCGACGAGCAGAAGCAGCGATACCTGCCTGCGATGGCAAACGGCACATCGATCGGCGCGTTCCTGCTGACCGAACCGCATGCCGGCTCCGACACCGCGGCGCTGCGCACAAGCGCGCGGCGCGACGGCGACCACTATGTGCTCAACGGCACCAAGCAGTTCATCTCGAACGGCAGCGAAGCGGGCGTCGGCATTGCATTCGCGATCACGGACAAGACGGCTGGCAAGCGCGGCGCCAGCACCTTCATCATCGACCCGAGCACGCCCGGCTACCATGTCACGCGCATCGAGAGCAAGCTCGGCCAGCATACCGCCCACACTGCGCAAATCGCGCTTGAAGACTACCACGCGCCGGCTGCGAATCTGCTTGGCGGCGAAGGCGACGGATATCGCACGGTCATGACCGGGTTGAGCGACGGGCGCATCGGCATTGCGTTTATCGCGGCGGGTGTGGCGCGTGCAGCGCTCGACGCGGCCGTCAAATATGCGCGCGAACGCGAAGCGTACGGTGCACCGCTACTGAAGCTCCAAGGCGTGGCCTTCGACCTCGCCGACATGGCAGCCCAGGTCGAGGTGGCGTGGCAATACTGTCTGCACGCCGCGCGCCTTCGCGATGCCGGCGTCGACTGCATCAAGGAAGCATCGATCGCGAAACTGTTCGCCAGCGAGATCGCCGAGAAAGTCTGTTCTGATGCGCTGCAGATACACGGCGGCTACGGCTATCTGACCGACTTCCCCGTCGAGCGATACTTGCGAGACGTACGCATCACGAAGATCTATGAAGGAACGAGCCACATCCAAAAGCTGATCATTTCACGTCATCTGGACTGACGCGAAACGGGCGCATCGCGCGTCGTTTGCAACAGAAAAAACCGCCGCGATTGCGGCGGTCGAATTGACGAGACGAAACTGCGCAAAAAGCGCCGCGCCCTACTGGCCGCAGGCTAGCTTCAGAAACGCCTGCACTTGATGTCCCGACTCGTCGTAGGCACGCGCGCTATTCCAGTTCGCGATCTCGCTAAAGTGTGCCGCAATGCCTTCCGGCGTCACATCCTGATCGGCGAGCAGCAGCGGTTCCGTCTCGACGATCGTCGCTGCCGCGAACGCACCCCCACCTGCCGCGATGATCGTCTTCGACGGCGCACCGTCGCTGGCGAGAAACAACACCGCGGGCGTCACGCGTTCCGGCTGGATACGCTGCAGCATGGCTTCCGGCAGGATGTCCGCTGTCATGCGCGTCGCGGCAACCGGTGCAATCGTGTTGATACGAATGTTGCTCTTGCGGCCCTCGGTAGTCAGCGCATTCATCAGGCCGATCACCGCCATCTTCGCCGCGCCGTAGTTCGCTTGCCCGAAGTTGCCATACATGCCCGAAGACGACGTCGTCATCACGATGCGTCCATAGCTCTGCTCGCGCATGATGTCCCACACGGCCTTCGAACAGTTGAAGGCGCCCATCAGATGCACGTCGAGAACAGCCTTGATATCGGCCATCTCGAGTTTCGCAAAGCTCTTGTCGCGCAGAATGCCGGCGTTGTTCACGAGAATGTCGACACGCCCAAACTCGGTCACCGCGCGTTTGACCATCGCTTGCACCTGATCGAAGTCGGCGACGTTCGCGCCATCCGCGATGGCCGCGCCGCCCGCCTTGCGAATCTCGTCAACCACGGCAAGCGCCGCTTCCGATGATCCACCTGTGCCGTCTCGCGCACCGCCGAAATCGTTGACGACGACCTTCGCGCCGCGCGCCGCAAACGCCAGCGCGTGCGCGCGGCCGAGGCCCGCACCGGCGCCCGTCACGATCGCGACCTTTCCGTCAAAGCGAATACTCATGCTTGAATCTCCAGACTTGTTGTCGTTAAAGCGAATTCAGGGGAAGAACCGCGTGATCTGCTCCGCGATGCAGGCGGGCTTGTCCGCGCCCTCGCATTCCACGGTCATCTCGACCTTCAACTGCGCGCCGCCGTGACTGATCGCCGTCCAGTCGATCAGCCGGAAATGCGCGCGCAGGCGACTGCCCACCGGCACGGGCGAAATGAAGCGCACTCTGTCGAGCCCATAATTCAGGCCGCTTTTCGTTTCCTTGATCTCGAAGGCGGTCGCGAAAAATGCCGGCAGCAGACTGAGCGTCAGGAAGCCGTGTGCGATGGTCCCGCCGAACGGCCCTTGCGTTGCGCGTTCGACATCGACGTGAATCCATTGATGATCGCCCGTCGCGTCCGCGAACTGGTTGACGCGCTGCTGATCGATCAGCAGCCAGTCGCTCACGCCAATCGATTCGCCGACGAGCGGCTGCAGATCAGCAATCTTCCCGAAACTCTTCATGCGTGGTTTTCCTTATGAAGCAGATCTTGTTGCAGTTGCGCTGCGCAAAACGCGTCGTGCGCGTCGCCGTTGCCGAACAATGCTTCAGCGACGACGGCACGCTTGTAGTAGTGGCCGACCTGGCATTCTTCCGTCATACCCATGCCGCCATGCAGCTGGATGGCTTGGGCGCACACGAAGCGCGCCGCGCGGCCGATCAGCGATTTCGCCTGCGACACGGCGCGCAGGCGCGCGGGCTCGTCGTCGTTTTCGAGCGATGCGATCAACGCGTAGAGCATCGAGCGGGCGATCTCCTTGTCCGCAGCCATGTCTGCGATACGGTGTTGCAGTACCTGGAAGCTCCCGATGGGCACGCCAAACTGCTTGCGCACTTTCAGATAGTCAGCGGTGAGTTCAATCGCCTTTTCCATTGCGCCGACGAGTTCCGCGGACAGCACAGCCGTCGCGTGCGCGAGGCCGTGTCGCAATGCCGTCAGGCCTTGGCCGGGCTCGCCCAGCACGGCGTCGCGCGCGATTTGCGCACGATCGAAGGTCAGTTCGGCGGCGAAGCTGCCGTCATGCAACGGCAACGCGCGACGCGTCAGGCCAGGCGTATCGGCATGTACCAGAAACAGCGTGATTCCGTCGGCATCGGGCGTCAGCGCCGACACGATGAAGACATCGGCGTCGGCGCCCCCGAGCACCAGCGTCTTGCGACCGTTGAGCGCATAACCATTCGCGACGGGCTGCGCGCGCGATTCGACCGGCTCGGCCAGGCCATGCGACTGTGGCTCGCTATACGCAAGCGCGAACTTGCGCGATCCATCGGCGACCGACGGCAGCCACGCCTCGCACTGCGACTTCGTGCCGGCCGCGAGCAGCGTTTGCGCAGCCAGGACCGCGCAGCCGAGCCACGGTTCCAGCACGAGGCCTCGGCCCAGTTCGCCAGCGATCAACACCGTGTCGATCAGCGTCCCGCCGAGCCCGCCGCACGATTCGGGCAGCGCCGCAGCCAGCCAGCCGTTCTCGGCGAAGGTCTGCCAATGCGCCGCGTGTGACGGCGAACGCGCTTTGATGAGTGCCGCGCGTGCATCGAAGCTATATTCCCTGTCGACGAAACGACGGACGCTGTCCTGCAGCAGTTGCTGCTCTGCATTGAGATTGAAGTTCATGATCGGTCCGGCCGCTCAGAGTTGAAAAAGCATCTTCGCGATGATTCCGCGCTGGACCTCGCTCGTGCCGCCATAGATCGTCGACGCGCGACGGAAGAACATTTCGTTCGCGATGCCCCGGCCGGTTTCCTGAAACGGCATGGGCTCGCCTTCGCATGCGTGGTGCGGCTCGGGATAGGCGACGGCGCCATAATCGCCGAGCGCCTCGACCATGAGCGAGCTGATGCGCTGCTGCAACTCGGTGCCGCGAACTTTCAGCATCGAGCCCAACGCGTGCGCAGCCGGACTATGGTCCTGCTCCAGGGCCGCGACGCGCTTGACCATCATGGCGATCGCGCTGACCTCGGCTTCCATGCGGGCGAGCCGCAGCGCGAATTCGGGCCGCGCGATCAGCGGCTCGCGGCCCACCCGTTGAATTGCCGCGAGTTGGCGCAGCTGCATCAGATAGCGGCGCAACAGCGGCAATTCCGCCGCGCTCGCGTGCTCGTTGTTCAGGAGGAACTTCGTGATGGTCCAGCCATCGCCCTCCGCACCGATGCGGTTGGCAACGGGCACGCGCACGTTATCGAAGAACGTCTCATTCAGGTGATGGCAATCGTCGATACTGCGGATGGGGCGCACGGTGATGCCCGGCGTTTTCATATCGACCAGCAGAAAGCTGATGCCCGCCTGCTTCTTCACCTCGGCATCGGTGCGCACCAGCAGAAAGATCCAGTCGGATTCGTGTGCATAGCTGGTCCAGATCTTCTGGCCGTTGACGACATAGAAGTCGCCCTCGCGCTCCGCGCGCGTGCGCAGCGATGCAAGATCCGAACCCGAGCCCGGCTCGGAGAAGCCCTGACACCACAGACGCTCGCCGCTCAGTATATGAGGAACGTGCGCCGCCTTTTGCTCTTCCGATGCGAACGCGTTCAACACCGGCCCCAGCAGTTTGTGCGCGAAACCGTCTTGTGTCGGCGCGCCGGCCGCCACGCATTCTTCGTCGAACACGAGCCGCTGAAGCACAGACCAGCCCGTGCCACCATCCTTCTTTGCCCAGTACGGCGCACCCCAGCCTTGCCTGTGCAGGATCTGTTGCCAGCGCATGAGATCGGGGCGCATCGAGCGCACGCTGCCCACTGGTTTGCCCGCCAGTTCTCGCGGCAGGTTGTCGCGCAGGAACGCGCGCACCTCTGCCCGGAAGGCATCGAGTCCCGCATCGGGTTGGAAGTCCATCGGCGTCTCCCGTCAGTTGCGATACATCGTGACGACACACGCGCCGCCAATGCCGACATTGTGCTGCAACGCGATACGCGCGCCGTCGATCTGACGTTCGCCCGCCGTGCCGCGCAGTTGCTGGACCAGTTCCGTGCACTGCGCAAGGCCCGTGGCGCCGAGCGGATGCCCTTTCGACAACAGACCGCCGGATGGATTGACGACGTAGCGACCGCCATAGGTGTTGTCGCCGTCGTCGATGAACTTCGCCGCGCCGCCTTCCGGGCACAGGCCGAGCGCTTCGTAGGTAATCAGTTCGTTGTGCGCGAAGCAATCGTGCAACTCGACGACGTCCACGTCTTCCGCACCGATGCCTGCGCGCTCATACGTCTGGCGCGCCGCGTTGCGCGACATGCTGAAGCCGGCGACATCGCGCAGATCGTCGCCTTCGAGCGACTCCGGGCCGTCCGTCGTCAGCGCCTGCGCGGCGATCCAGACGCGCGTATCGAGGCCGTGCCGGCGCGCGTAGTCTTCGCTGCACAGCACCGCCGCCGCCGCGCCGCATGTGGGCGGGCAGGCCATCAGGCGCGTCATCACGCCGGGCCACATGATCTGGTCGGCCAATACGTCTTCCGGCGTGACGATCTTGCGGAACACGGCGAGAGGATTCTTCGCGGCGTGCCGGCTCGCCTTGGCGCGAATCTTCGCGAAGCTCTCGAGCGGTGTGCCGAAGCGTTTCATATGCTCCATACCCGCGCCGCCGAAGATGCGCAGTGCAGGCGCAACCTCCGGCGGCACGCCGAGGCGGTCGCACTGCTTCAGGAAGAGTTCCGAAGGCAGCGGCCGATCGTTGAAGTAGCTGCCGAGCGCGCCCGGATTCATCTGCTCGAAGCCGACCACGAGCGCGATGTCGAGCGCGCCTGCTTCGATCGCCTGGCGCGCCAGGAACAGGCCCGTCGATCCCGTCGAGCAATTGTTGTTGACGTTGATGATGGGCAGCCCCGTCATGCCGACGTGATACAGCGCGCGTTGTCCAGCCGTCGAGTCGCCATAGACGAAACAGGCATAAGCCTGCTGGAGCGACTGATAGGTGACGCCGGCATCGGCCAGCGCGAGCCGCGCAGCCTGCGCACCCATCAGGTCATAAGTTTCGCTGGCGCCCGGCTTGGTGAATGGAACCATGCCCACTCCCGCGACGACGACTTTGCGCGTCATATGTTCTCCTTCCATTGTGATGAACGCCGATTGGGCGAACGTTATGCATTTATCATAGGCAAGCGTGCCGAATGCCGCGCCCCTCGTTTGAAGGGGGAACGCAGCACCCGACACTGCAACCCATTCTCACTGCAATGGGCGCATCCGCAAAGAAAAAGTGGTTCTTCGTGAGCCAGGACGAAGAACCCTAAAGGGCCAGTCAGACAGACACACAACCGGCCACACGCAATACTTGCTACATTCCCACGTTCTTACGCAAACGCCGCCACACCCGTCAGCGCGCGCGCGATGATCAACTGCTGGATCTCCGTCGTGCCGTCGGGAATCGGGATAATGATCGCTTCGCGCAACAGCCGCTCGACATTGAACTCCTTCGTGATGCCATTGCCGCCATGCAGCTGCACGGCGTCGCGGCACACCTTGACGGCGGCCTCGGTCGCGAACGCCTTCGCCATCGACGATTGCATGTCGCAACGCACACCCGCGTCGATTAGTCCGAATACGCGCTGGCACATGAGGCGCGCGGCGTCGACCATGATCGCCATGTTGGCAAGTTTGGCCGCGATCAACTGATGTGCGGCGATCACCTTGCCGAACTGCTTGCGCTCCTTCGCATACGCGATCGATTCCTCCAGCGCCGCGCGCATGATCCCGACCGACAGCGTGCCGACGTGTGCGCGCGCATTCTCGAACACCTTCATTGTGTTGCGCAGGCCGTCGCCTTCCTCGCCGATCAGATGGGTATCCGGCACGCGTGCATCGGTAATGAAAATCTGTGCCGTTGATTGCGAGCTCAATGCGATCTTGTCGATGTTGCGTGATTCGTAGCCATGCTCGTTACGGTCGATCAGGATGTGCGACAGGCCCTTCTCGCCACGAACCGTGCAAATCAGCACGTCCGAATACACGCCGTTCGTGATCCAAGTCTTTTCGCCATTGACGACGAAGTGATCGCCGTCGCGCACGGCCCGCGTCTTGAGCTCGGCGACGTTGGAACCGACGTCGGGCTCGCTGATTCCGATCGAGCCGAAAATCTTGCCGGCCAGCACGCCTGGCATGTACTTGTCGCGCACTTCCGGGCGAGCCTTGGTCAGCATCATCGCAAGGCCCATGTTGAGCATGACGCACAAGGCGATGTCGCATGAGCACGCCACCAGTTCCTCGAACAACATGCCTTGCATGGTGAACGTCCAGCCCATGCCGCCGTATTCGACGGGGATCGTGCAGCCGGGCAGGCCGAACTCGGCGATACGCTGCGTGAGTTCGCGCATCTTTTCTTTCGGAATGAAGCGGTCGCGGTACTCTCTGGCAACGGGCTTGACTTCCGCCTGCAGGAACTTGCGAAAGCTCTCGACGGCCAGATTCTGCTCTTCGGTGGGCAATTGATAAGGCATGTTGTTTTCCTTGTTCGATTCGATCAGGCGCGTCCGAAGATGCCGATGTGATCAATGCTCTCCTCGACGCCCCACAGGCCGCCGCCATTGCCCTGAATCGCGAAACGTGCGCCCTCGACCTGACGCGGACCGCATTCGCCCCGCAGTTGCTGAACCAGTTCGAAAATCTGCCCGAGGCCCGTCGCGCCGATGGGATGCCCCTTCGATTCGAGTCCGCCTGAAGGGTTGATGGGAAGACGCCCGCCCAGCGCGCTTTCGCCACGCTCGGCCATCACGCCGCTCTCGCCCGGCTTGCACAGCCCGAGGTTTTCGCACAGCGCGATTTCGCCGATTGCCGACGCGTCGTGCAGTTCGGCGACGTTGATATCGCCCGGTCCAATGCCTGCTTCTTCGTAGGCGAGCTTTGCAGCGTGGACCGTGATGTGATTGGCCAGATCCGCTCCCTCGCGTTGCGACGCCGAGCGCACGATGGTGGCGAGCACGCGCACCGCGCGATTACGGTCAAAGCCGTAACGCCTGAGCGCCGACTCCGTGCAGAGAATCGCCGCCGCCGCGCCGTCGGAAATGGGCGAGCACATCGGCAATGTCAGCGGATACGTGATGGGCGGCGCCGCCATGATCTCTTCGACCGACATCGCCGTGCGATATTGCGAGCGCTCGTTATGCACCGAGTGCCCGTGGTTCTTCGACGACACGGCCGCGAACTGGCGTTGCGTAATGCCGTGCTTCTCCATCAGCTGACGCCCGATGCCCGCGTAGACATCCATGAACACGCTGTAAGGCTTGTCGGACTGAGTACCCGGCGGCACTGCAACGCCCTTGCCGAGCTCGACCATCTGCGCGGCATTTGCTTCCGCCGTCTCGACGTCCCACGCGGAATCGAACACGGCGAACATGCGCGCCTTGTCCTGCGAGACCATTTTTTCCGCGCCCACGGCGAGCACCACGTCGGCCATGCCGGCGCGCAACTGCGTCACTGCGAGGTGGAACGCGCTGCTCGCCGACGCGCACGCAGCTTCGATGTTATGAATCGGAATGCCGCCGAATCCAAGCGGAATCAGCGCCACCTGGCCGCGAATCATGTGCTGACCCTGCATGTGGCCTTGCGTCGTGTTGCCAAAGTAAGCGGCTTCGATCCACTTGCGCTCGCAGCCGGAATCTTTCAGCGCGTCCTCGACGGCCCAGGCCGTCAGTTGCTTGACCGACTTGTCAAGATGCCGGCCGAACGGCGTCATGCCAACGCCGACGATATAAATGTTTTCCATGTTGTTAGTGTCGTGTTCGTGTTGATGTTGTTGTCAGCAGCTTTCGGTCAGCGGCTTCCGATCAGCAGCCTTTGAATTGCGGCTCGCGCTTTTCCGCGAACGCGCGCAGTCCTTCCTGCACGTCGTATGAGCGCTGGTGGTTGCGTAGTTCCAGCAACTCGTGACGCAAGGCATCGGCGGCCGTCTTGTCGGCGGCCTCGTTGGCCACGCGCTTCATGCGCGCGAGCACCAATGGGCTTTTCTTGGCCAGCCGGTCGGCGAGCGCCTGCGCGCGCGGCTTCAATTCCGCGTCGGCCATTACTTCGTTGACGAGACCATATTGCTTCAGATCGGCGGCGCTCATCGCGTCGCCCGTGAACAGCAGATATCGCGCGACGTTCACAGGCACCTTGCGCGGCAAGATGGCCGCGCCGCCCGCGCCCGGAAACACGCCGAAGTTCGAATGCGCGTCGCCAAGACGCGCAGACTGCGCCGCCAGCACGAGGTCGCAGGCAAGCACCACTTCGAGCCCGCCCGCCAGCGCGAGACCGTTGACGGCCGCGATGACCGGTTTCGGAAACGCGCGCAACGTATCGAAGAACTCGACGATCAGCTCGAGAAACTCGCGCTTGCCCGGCTGCGGCGCCTCCGCCGCCTCGATCAGATCGGCACCGGCGCAGAACGCACGGCCATTGCCCGTCAGCACGACGACGCGCACAGCGTCGTCATCGCGCCATGCGTTCAGCTGCGCGGTCAATCCCGTTGCCAGCTCGCGATTCAGACTGTTCATTGCGGCGGGACGATCCAACGTCAGCCAGCCGACCGAGCCCACCAATTCCTGCGTATAACTCATCTCCCCTCCGGATATAGGCAAACGCCCTTTCTTGACGCTACGCTTCCGATAAGTTAGGTTCAGCTATCCTATTTATCACCCCTCGTTCAGAGGGGGCCGAAGCCGTCCGTCGACGAAGCCGGCAACGGCAGGCGCAGACGGCCTCCCGCCTCACTGACACATCGCATCCACAGCCGAACTCTTGATTACGCCCTTCACTAAACATCTCGTATCGACCCGTTTTTCGCCGCCCCGCATTGGCGCGCGTCATGTCGCGCGCGCGAACCTGCTCGCGCATCTGCAGCGCATGCAGCAGTGCCAGCTCGCGCTCGTGACGGGCAGTGCCGGTTACGGCAAGACGACCTTGCTCGCGCAATGGCGTCAGGCTTGCCTGAAGGCCGGGGCGGAAGTCGTGTGGCTGTCGCTCACCACCGACGACAAGGGCTATATCGATTTCTGCACCGCGCTGTTCGCCGCGTTGCGGCGCGGCGGCATTTGCGCCGAGATGGATCTGCCGCTCGAGGAGGCGAGCGCGGCGGCAATGGATGCGTCGATTGCCGCGATCGTCGACGCCGCCGTCGATCTTCCGAAAGACCTCGTCCTGCTGATCGACGACTACCATCACGTCGAAGCGCCGCTTGCGCACAAGTTCATGCAGAAGCTGCTCGATCACGGGCCGGGCAACCTGCATCTGGTGATCGCGTCGCGCGTCGCGCCGCCGCTGAGCCTGAGCCGGCTGCGGATGATGGACCAGATCGTCGAAGTAGACAGCGCGATGCTGCCGTTCGATCTCGCCGAAACACGCACGTTTGTCGACGAGAACCTCGGCGCGGGCAAGCTCAACGCGGACGACCTCGCAATGATCCACGAGCTGACGAGCGGCTGGCCGTCGTGCATCCAGCTGACGGTCATCATGCTGAAGAACCGGCCCGAAATGCGCGCCGCGCTGCGCGACCTCGTGTGGCGCTCCAGCGATCTGCAAACCTATTTGAGCGAAGAGGTCATCGCGCATCTGCCGGCGTCGCTGACGGAGTTCGCCGAGACGTTGTCGGTGTTCCGCCGCTTTTGCGCGCCGCTCGCGCAGTTCGTCACGGGCAACGACGATACGGCCGAGCTGCTCAAGCGCATGGAAGACGAGAACCTGCTGATCATTCGCGTCGATTCCGATGACCGTCTGAGCTGGTTGCGCTTTCATCCTCTCTTCGGCGAGTTCCTGACGACGCGTCTCGCACGCCGCGACCCGGCGGCCGTGCGCGAGCTGCACCGGCGCGCGAGCCGCTGGTTCGCCGATCACAGCCTGCTCGCCGAATCGGTGCGCCACGCCAGTGCCGGCGAGGACGTCGAATTCGCCGCGTCGGTGATCGAGCGCGCCGCGCCCGCCACGTGGAATCTCGAATATCTGAGCCCCACGCTTCATCTGCTCGAGCATTTGCCGGAAGAGACCTTGTTGAAGCATCCGCGACTGCTGTTCATCGCCTGTCTCGCTGTCGCGCTGACCACGCGGCCAACGAAGGCGAAAACGTGGTTGGCGCAGTTGCAGGCGAGCGCATTGCCCGACCACCCGGAGATTGCGCGCAGTGTGCCGCTGATTCAGGCGGCTATCGCGTTCCAGGACGACGACACGCAACAGATGATCGACTTGCTGGAACCGCACCGCGACGCGGCGCTTGAGAATCCGTTCCTGCAATACATGCTGGTCGCCGAACTAAGCGCCGCCTACAGCGCGGCGGGGCGCTATGCCGACGCCAAGCGCCTGTTCGAAACCCATCCGATCCCGCCCGCCGACGAGGACAACGACATGGCGCTCGTCGCGCAGGCGACGCGCGCCACCGCGCTGCTGCTCGAAGGCAACGTGCGCGAAGCGGAGCGCGTGGGCTCGGCGCTGCTGGCGCGCTCGGTGCAGGCCGTCGGCCGTCATTCGATCAGCGCGAATATTTGCGCATGCGTGCTGGCCGACGCCTATTACGAACTCGACCGCATCGACGACGCTCGCGAAACGATCGCGAATCGCCGCGGGCTGCTGCAGTCGTCGGGCCCGGATGTGACGATCCGCACGTCGCGCTGCCGCGTGCGGCTCGACATGCTGCAAGAGGGCGCCGACGTGGCGCTGGCGTTCGTGCAACGGCAAATCGCGCATCTGCGCAGCATGCGCCAGATGCGCGGCGTCGCTCATATGCTGGCTGAACAGGTCCGCGTGCTGCTGGTCAAGGACGATCGTCTGCGCGCGCGCGAAGCGTTGGCATCGCTCGAAGAGATCGCGTTTGCGCATTCTGCCGAGCACGGACTCAAGGCTGAAATCCCCGCGCTCGCGGCGCTCGCGAAGGCACGCGTACTGCGCGACGACTATCCCGATGAAGCGTTACGTGCGCTTCAAATCGCGCGCGGACACGCCGAAGTGTTCGGCCGCGGACGATTCGCGGCGCTGACGGATCTGCTGAGCGCGCTGATCCATGCGGAGCAGAAGCAAGACGAAGCGGCGCAGGCCTGCCTGATTCGAGCCCTCGATGCCGCACAGCGGTTCGGCATCGTGCGCACGATCATCGACGAAGGCGCGCCCGCCGCGAGGCTGCTCGCCAGCATGCTGCGTGACGGCAAGCTGCACGGCGCAACGATGCAGTATGCCGCCACCCTGCTCGACAAGTTTCCCGATGCGGCCGTGCCGAACGCAGCGGGCTCGCGGCGGGGAGCGGCGGCATCGAAGTTGCAGCCCGTCTTGACGCAGCGCGAAGTCGAAGTGCTGACACTCGTCGCGCAAGCCATGTCGAACAAGCGCATCGCGCTCTCGCTCAATATCACGCTCGAAACCGTCAAGTGGAATCTGCGCAATATCTTCGCCAAGCTTGGCGTGTCGAGCCGCTATGACGCGATGGTGTGGGCGCGCAAGCACAACCTGATCGACTAGCTGCCCCGCGCGCACCTCAACGCCGCTGCCGCCACAGTCATCAGGATGCCTTGCTCACGGGCGGTGGCGTCCATTCATGCCGCGTCGCGTTCTCTTCAGGCCAGTAGTTGCGCAGAATCAGCGAGAACGGCGCCCCTTTCGGCGCAGGCAGCCAGTTGGCCTCCTTGTCCGCGCCCGGCGATTCGGCCTGCAGGTAGAGCGTCAGCGAACCGTCGCTGTTGTACTTCATCTGTTTGTTCCGCGTGCCCAGCGTGTATCGGTTCAGTGCGTTGGGCGCGAAGAAATGATGGCCGTCGTATAAGGTCAGTGACCAGAATGCGCGTGTCGGCGGCAACGCTCCCTTTTCGAACGTGATGACGTACGCGTTGTCGCCGGACAGGCGCGCGCCGGATGCATCGAGATCCTGGTAGTAGTACTTCGTCTCTTTCGGCGCGTTGACCATGATGTTCGATCGCGCGACGGCCGTGCGCGTGAAGTAGTCGGTGCCGAACTGCGCGCCGTTGCCGATGGTCGTCCAGTTGTTCGCCAGTGGCACACCCCAGTTGCGGAATTGCAGCAACGGGTCGACCACTTCCTTGTCCGCTTTGTCGGCTTCGTCGATCATCGCCTTCTTCAACGCAGGGTCCTGGCGAGCGGCCGCGATTACGGCCAGCACCTGCGCGTAGCGCGCCTCTTCTCCCGGCAGCGGCGGCGCGTCAGCGAGTACCGTGGGCAACTGGTCGAAGAATGCGCCGGGACGCACCCAACGCGTTTCGCCATCGCTCATCTGGGATGGCTGCGCGAACTTGCGCAGCGTGCGCCAGTCGTGCTGCTTGATCTTGCCGTCGTATTCGGCGAGCGGATAGACGTCTATGTCCGCGATGAGCGGCTGGAGGGCCGCCTTGTCTTCCGCCGTGTCCGCCTGGAAGATGCGCGGCACGATCATTGCCGTCGACGTGCTGGCTCGGAACACCTGCACGATGCCCTTCGGAACCTCGCCCTTCCAGTCCCGCCCGACGACCATGTAGAAGCCGGGCTTGCTGCCGTACATCGAGCCCAGACGGGCGAAGCCGTCGGTGCGGAGGTCGGCCATCTGATAGACCCACGCGTTCTTGCCGAAATCCGGCACCTGGATCACGACGGGACTGACGTCGAGCGCGAGAATGCTTGCGCCATAGATGAGGTCCTGGGTCGGGCAAGCGACCCAGCGCTGCCCGGGCTCGATAGCGTCGCTCAGCATCGCCAGCCGGTTAAGCGGCGCGAGCGGCAGCACACCGCCGACCAGCCCGGGCTCGGCCGCCTTCTGGAACGCGAGGCGCCGGTTGTAGAGGTTCACCATCGGCCAGGCCCAGAACCACGCGTCGCGCGCGACGAGCCGCGCGTAGGGCTCGGTGATCCGCACTTGCGCATCGGGGCCGGGCGGCGTCGCTGCCGACGACTGGGGTGCGCCGGCCGTGGCGGCCAGCGCGGCGGGAGCAAGCAGCCCGAACAATGCGGCCAGTCCAAGCGGCAATGCCAGTGCAAACATCTTCGAAGTACGCTGCATGTTTTTCCTTTTGCTCTGTCAGGTCACACGACGGCGCTTGCGCCGCCATCCACTGCGAGAATCTGTCCTGTGATGTGCTTGCCTGCGCCGCTCGCCAGCAGCAGCGCGGCGCCCTTGAGGTCGTCGTCGTCACCGAGACGGCGCAGCGGCACACGGGCGCACATCGTCTCGACGCCGATGCGGTCGAGCGATCCCTGCGTCATCTTCGACGGGAAAAACCCGGGCGCCAGCGCGTTGACGGTGATGCCGTGCTCGCCCCATTCCGCGGCAAGCGTGCGCGTGAAATTCACGACGGCGCCCTTGGACGTGTTGTAGGCGATGGTTTCCATCGTGCCTGGCGCATTGCCGGCAAGCCCCGCGATCGACGCCACATTGACGATGCGGCCGCAGCGACGCGGAATCATGGAGCGCTTGCCGATCGCCTGCGTCAGCAGAAAGAGGCCGCGCACATTCAGGTTCATCACCTTGTCCCACGCCTGAAGCGGGTAGTCCTCGGCGGGCGCACCCCATGTGGCGCCCGCGTTGTTGACGAGGATGTCGACGTGTCCGAGCCGCGCCAGCGCACCGTCGGCAAGGCGCGCGATGTCTTCGTCGTGCGCGGCGTCGGCGGCGATCCAGTCAGCCTCGATGCCGCGCACGCGCAGATGCGCGACGGCTGCATCCAGTTCGTCGCGCTTGCGGGCGGCAAGCACGAGTCGCGCCCCTTGTTCGCCGAGCGCTTCGGCGATCTGCAGGCCAAGCCCGCGCGAGCCTCCCGTCACGAGCGCCGTCTTGCCTTTCAGGTCAAAGAGTTTCGCTATCGAGGACATCGGTGTCTCCCTGTCGTTGTCGAATCGTTCCGATGAGCGAGCGCCCGCGCCGTTGAAGAACACGCCTCGCCGCATCGAAGCGCACCCATGTTAGGCGCGCCTGCCCGACCTTCCCCCCTTCCTTCGGAGGGGGCATGCCGGCTAACGCACTTGATATTCTCGAAGAGACCTTCGGACACGCACCGCTCTCGTGCGCCACGCCGCCATGACATGACAAGGAGACCCATGCGCAGCTTCATATCTGCTGTCCTGATTGCCTTCATCGCACCCTGCGCGCTCGCCGCCGCGACCGTGACGGGGCCGACGAAAGTCGAAGGCATGCCCGGTTACAACCAGCCGAATCAATATCTGGCGCGACGCGCCGTCAAGCTGGCCGACAACATGGAACCCGTGATCGACAACGCGGACCAGAGCAGCGAAGCGCGGCAAAAGCTCGCCGCGCTGCAAGGCAAAACGGGCAAGCGTCCGAACATCGTCGTGTTTCTGCTGGATGACGTGGGCTACAGCGATTTCGGCTTCAACGGCGGCGGCGAAGCTGTCGGCAACGCAACGCCTGATATCGACCGGGTCGCCGGTCAAAGTCTGGTTCTCAGTTCCGCCTATTCGCAGCCGAGTTGCTCGCCCACGCGCGCGACCATCATGACCGGGCAGAATATGGCGCATCACGGCATCCAGGTGCCACCGATGTACGGCCAGCCGGGCGGCCTCGCGGGCTTGACGACGCTGCCGCAGTTGCTGTCGCGCCTCGGGTATACGACTCAGGCCGTGGGCAAATGGCACATCGGCGAGAACGAAGGCTCGCAGCCCCAGAACGTTGGCTTTGACGACTTCCGCGGCTTTCTGTCGGTATCCGACATGTACACCGAATGGCGTGATCCGCAGTTCAACCCTGAGATTGCGCTGAGCCCCGACCGCTATCGCTACATACTCAATCTGCCGTTCAACAAGAGCGACGTGCACGCCGTGAAAGGCGGCAAGATCGAGAGCCTCTATGAAATCAACACCGAGACCATCAAGGATCTCGACCAGAAGTGGCTCGACTACACGGTGGGTTTCCTGAACCGGCAGAAACAGGCCGAAAAGCCCTTCTTCCTGTACTACGCGCCGCGCGCGTGCCACTTCGATAATTACCCGAACAGCTACTATCTCGGCCGCTCGGCATCGCGCACGACTTACGGCGATTGCATCGTCGAGGTCAACGACATCTTCAAAAAGCTGATCGATACGCTCGAGGCCAACGGCGAACTGGACAACACGGTCGTCTTCTTCGCATCCGACAACGGTCCGGAAGAAGAGGTGCAGCCCGCCGGCCGCACCCTGTTTCGCGGCGGCAAAGGTTCAACGTGGGAAGGCGGTGTGCGTTCGCCGTTCTTCGTGTACTGGAAAGGCATGATCTCGCCGCGCCGCTCCGACGGCCTGTTCGATTTCGCCGACATCTTCAACACGTCGCTGTCGCTTGCGGGCCAGCCGGGCGCGAACGTTGCCAAAGCCGTGTCGCCCCAGACTTATATCGACGGCATCGATCAGAGTTCGTTCCTGCTCGCCGACAAGGGCGTCTCGAACCGGCGCAGCATCTTTTACTTCTGGAACGACGAGTTGTCTGCGGTTCGCGTCGACGAATTCAAGTTCATGCAGAAAGTGCAAGTGGCCGATTCCGTCACCCGCCGCGGCTACAACGGCGGCTTCTCAGGCACGCTTCAGCCGACGTGGACGGGACTGGTGTTCAACCTGTACGCCGATCCGAAGGAAGAGGAATCGATCGCGATTCGTCATATTCCCGTCAGCGTGCCGCTCGTCGCAGAGTTGCGGCGCTATCAGGCGGTGTTGAAGCAATATCCGCCGCGTCACGAAATCTCGCTGAAATAACGCATTGCTGCGCCGGCATTCCTTGCGAATGCCGGTGCGCTCGCCCGACAAAGGTGAACATGAAGCCGGCAAGACAACAGAAGCGCCTGATGGTTGCGGCGGCATGCGCCCTCGCGCTGGCAGGCTCAGGCATCGGCGCCTATCAATACCATCACAGAAGCCCTGCTCCCCTTACGATCGGCGACGGGCGTACAGGACCCGTGGACATGGTCTGGATAGTGGGCGGCGAGTTCATGATGGGTAGCGAATACAGCCGCGCGCAGCCGAACGAACGGCCAGCGCACGCCGTCCGGCTACATGGCTACTGGATCGATCGCCATGACGTGACCAATGCCGATTTTGCGCGCTTCGTCGCTGCGACGGGATACGTGACGACCGCAGAACGCAAACCTCGCTGGCAAGATCTGCAAGTGCAGTTGCCGCCGGGAACGCCCCGCCTGCCTGACAGCGCGCTGGTGCCCGGCGCGCTTGTCTTCACGGGCACCGATGCGCCCGTTGCGTTGAACGACTACTCGCGCTGGTGGAAGTTCGTGCCGGGTGCGAACTGGCGTCATCCGACGGGCCCAGACAGCGACATCACGGGCAAGGACACCCACCCTGTCGTACAGGTATCGTACGAAGACGCGCAGGCCTACGCGCGATGGGCGGGCAAGCGGCTCCCCACAGAAGCCGAATGGGAATATGCGGCACGCGGCGGTCTCGAACAGGCCGACTACGCGTGGGGCAAGGAATTCGCGCCTGACGGCAAAAAGATGGCCAACACGTGGGACGATGCCGCGCATCCATTCCCGGTGACGAATGCAACCGCGGCAACCGCGCACGAGACAGTCCAGGTCGGCACATCGCCCGTCGGTCGATACGCGCCAAACGGCTATGGACTGTACGACATGGCCGGCAACGTCTGGCAGTGGGTAGCCGACTGGTATCGCGCGGACGCATTCCAGATCGAAGCGGCGAAGACGCGAATCACAGATGATCCACGCGGACCGTCGGACAGCTATGATCCCAACAACGGCCCAACCGCCCGCGCACCCGCGCGCGTGACGCGCGGCGGCTCGTTCTTGTGCAGCGAAACGTACTGCATGAGCTATCGCGTCAGCGCGAGACGCGGCACGGACCCGATGAACGGCATGTCACATCTGGGGTTCCGGCTCGCGATGGATCAGGACGCCTGGCAAAAGACCGAGCGCAATTCCGTTTCAAGCCAATAGCGGCCGCGCTGCCGTGGAGCGCGGCGCGCGTGCAGCAACAGAGCGTGATCTGCGTCTCCGGCTCTGTCGCTGCGCTCCCCCATCATTCGTCTTCGAAGACGACGGGGTCGCCGCGCTCTGCCCACTTCGTCGCCAGCGGCATGTAGCGCTCTTCGATCACGCGGCGGCGCATCTTCATCGTCGGCGTCAGACAGCCGTTGTCGGCGGTCCACGGTTCTTTCACGATCACCACGAACGCCAGCTTTTCGTGATTCTCGAGCCGCGCGTTCGTGTCATCGAGCAATGCCTTGATCTGCAGACGCAGAGCTTCGCGGCTGCGGGTCTCGAGTAGTTCTTCTCGCGCCACGGCCGATAGCAGCATCAGCACGAACGGCTGCGGATAGCCCGCGCCCGTCACGCACACCGACTCCACCTTCGGATGACTCAACAGGTTTTCGATCGGCGCGGGTGCGACGTATTTGCCCTTGCTCGTCTTGAACAACTCCTTGACCCTGCCCGTGATCTTGAGCCGGCCCAGTTCGTCCAGCTCGCCGCAATCGCCCGTGCGGAAGAAGCCATCCTCCGATTTGCTCTGCGCCGTCAATTCCGGCTGACGGTAGTAGCCGAGCATCATCGTGGGCGATTTCATCAGGATTTCGCCATTGTCCGCGATCCGGCATTCGACACCGGGCATCGCCTGACCGGAGTAGCCGGCGCGCACCTGGCCCGGCCTGCTGTAGTGCGAGTACGAGAAGTTCTCCGTCATGCCGTAGACGTCGAGCAGTTCGAGGCCCAGCGCGCGATACCACTGCGTGATTTCCTCCGAAAGCGGCGCGGAGCCGGTAAACGCGAGGCGCGTTGCATCCAGCCCGAGCATCGCGAGAATGTGCTTTCTGAGCGCCTCGCCTTCCGGCGACGCCGTGTGGACCAGCGCATGCTGACTCGCCGGCAGCCGCCCCATCACGCTTTGACAGAAGCGCGTCCACAGACGCGGCATCGAAATGAACACGGTGGGCCGGGCACGCTGCAAATCCTGCGCGAAGGTCGCGAGGCCCTCGTTGAAGAACACGCGAAAACCGTGGCAGAGCGAATTGGCCTCGACGAACGAACGCTCAGCCGTATGCGCGAGCGGCAGATACGACAGCACGCGATCTGTCGTACCGAAACCGCAGAACGCGCCACTTTCGACCGCGTACGCATACATGGCGCCGAACGAATGCATCACGCCTTTTGGCTGGCCCGTGCTGCCCGACGTGTAGATGATCGTGGCGAGATCGCCGGGTGGCGGCAAAACGATGTCCTGCATCGGCGGGTGCTGCGCGACGACTGTCTGCCACGACGCGGCTTCGGGTAACACCGGCGACATCGGCAGCACGATCAACGGCGCACGGGCACGCATCGCGTCGCGCAGGCTACCCCAGCCTTCCGCTGTGTCGTCGTGCTTGCCGACGAAAATCAGGCGCACGTCGCAGTGTTCGAGGATATAGCGCGCCGTCTCGGCGCTGGTGCCCGGATACAGCGGCACCGACACATGACCGGCGAGCCAGATCGCGAGGTCGGCGATGACCCAGTGCGCGCTGTTCTTGCCCGCAATCGCAATCGCGCTGTGCGGCGGCATGGCCTGTGCGCGGAGCCAGGCGGCCATGCGCCGCGCCTGATTCCCCACTTCGCGCCACGTATAGTCGACGGTCTGCCCATCGGGCGCGGACTCGGTCAGATAGATTGCATCCGGCTGCACCTGCTCCCAGTGCAGGAAGCGATGCAACAGCGTGCTCGAATAGGTGCCGCTCATGACTGTCTCCACTTCTTGTATATCGGCTCGGACGTTTTTTGCATTCCGCACTTTACTCGGGGCCGGCCCGCGCCAACACCTGCGCCGCACCGGCACTCAATACCTCGGATGCCACAATACGCACTTGCGCGCGCCCGTTCCCCACCCATTTGTAGGGGGCGCCGCAGCACCCGCATTGTGCGCGACCATCCGCAAGTGAAACCTTCGCCGGACTAAAATGGTCTTATAAGAGCCCGTCGAAGCCATGATGACCGGTCACGTGACTATTTCCGTCGATTATTGGGTGTTGCTCGCAGTGCGCCGCAATCCGTGCCTGTGGCTCGCGGCTGCTGCGCTCGCACTGCTTTGCTGCACGTCTTTTGCAAAGCCACCGCTCGCGAAAAACCACGCGCGGCCCTTAGGCGACAGCCGGCCGCCGTCCGTCCTCTTTTATTCGTATCCGCCCATTCCGTCGACGGCGTATGCGCCGCAGCGCCACGTGCATCACTACGTGCTCGACAATCCGCTGCATATCGGCGGTTTCGCTTACGCCGCGCGTGGCCGGGTCGGCGAGGCCTCGGGATATGAGCGCTTCCGCTATGGCGCGAGCGTGGACACGCCGCAGTTGCCCGCACTCGGCGCTGCGCAGGCAGGACCAGGCCAGGGTTTGCCCGCATATCCGATAGGCGCTGATCCGACCGTCGGCTCGTCGGCCGACAGCGACGACTGGACCTTCCACGCCAATCCGCTGTTCAACCTGAATCATTCACACGAGCGCGGCGCGACCTTTTCCATCCGGCACGACTTCTAGCTCTGCGCACCGGCGCATGCGCGGACAAAAAAATGCCGCGCCTCCGATGAAGAGAGGCACGGCATCGTCCAGTACAGCATCCGCGAATCGTGCGCGGCGGACCAGAGGAGACTTCGACAGCTACCTGCGTGTGGCGGACCGTCCGGTCGGCATCACGCAGCCTTCAGCAAACCATGCGGATCGAGGACGAACTTGCGCGGCGCGCCGCCATCGAACTGCCGATAACCATCGGGCGCGGCGTCGAGCGACACGACCGTCACGTTGACGATATCCGCGATCGGCAGACGGTCCCACAAGATCGCCTGCATCAGATTACGGTTGTACTTCATCACGGGGGTCTGGCCCGTGTGGAACGAATGCGACTTCGCCCAGCCCAGCCCGAAGCGGATGCTCAGGCTGCCTTTGCGCGCGGCGGCATCGACGGCGCCCGGATCGTCGGTCACATAGAGGCCGGGAATGCCGATCGCGCCCGCCGGCTTCGTAATGTCCATCAGCGAATTGAGCACCGTGGCGGGCGCTTCTTCGCGCGCGCCGCTGCTGCCGTGGCCGTGCGCCTCGAAGCCCACGCAGTCGACGGCACAATCCACTTCGGCCTTGCCGAGAATCTGCGCGATCTGCTCGCCGAGCGTCGCGTCCTTCGACAGATTGACCGTCTCGAAGCCGACCGCGCGGGCATGCGCGAGGCGTTCCTCGTTCATGTCGCCGACGATCGTGCAGGCCGCGCCGAGCAGTCGCGCCGACGCCGCGGCCGCCATGCCGACGGGGCCCGCACCCGCGATGTAGACGGTCGAGCCCGGCTTCACGCCCGCCATCACGGCGCCGTGATAACCCGTCGGCAGGATGTCCGACAGACACGTGAGATCGCGGATCTTTTCCATCGCGCGGTCGCGGTCGGGGAATTTCAGCAGATTGAAGTCCGCGTACGGCACCATCACGTACTCGGCCTGGCCGCCGATCCAGCCGCCCATGTCCACATAGCCGTACGCGCCGCCCGCGCGCGACGGATTCACGTTCAGGCACACGCCCGTGTGCTGCTCCTTGCAGGTCTGGCAGCGCCCGCACGCGACGTTGAATGGCACGGAAACGAGATCGCCGATCTTCAGCGTCTCGACGTCGCGGCCCACTTCGATCACTTCGCCCGTGATTTCGTGCCCTAAAACAAGGCCCACTTCAGCGGTCGTGCGGCCGCGCACCATATGCTGGTCCGAGCCGCAAATATTCGTCGACACCACCTTCAGGATCACGCCGTGACCGATTGCGCGCCCGCGCGGATCGACCATCTTCGGGTAATCGATCGGCCGCACTTCGACCTTGCCCTGTCCCAGATACACGACACCGCGATTGCTGCTCATCGTCTCGTCTCCATGTCCGTTGGAATGCGCAAAAAGGCGCTGGTTCGAGGTTAGTCCCTTTGCCCCGCCGCCCAATGTCCAAAAACCGACACATGCTTTTCCAAAACCGACAAGGCCCGCTCGAGCCGTTTTTGTTGATTGAACGTTCAATAAAAAACAACTAGAGTGATGGCTTTCGGATGCACTGAGTGCCACCATGCCCAAAGTCGGAATGCGCGAAGTGCGTCGCGCGCAACTGATCGACGCCACGCTGCTCACGATCGACCAGTCCGGTCTGTCGGGCACGACGCTCGCGTCTGTCGCGCAGCGCGCGAACATATCGACGGGTATCGTCAGCCACTATTTCGGCGACAAGGACGGCTTGCTCGAAGCGACGATGCGCCACATCCTGCGCGACCTGTGGGCGGCCACGACGCGCCGCCGCGTTGCCGCGAAAGCGCAGCCGCGCGCCCGTTTGCGCGCAATCGTCGCGGCGAACTTCGACGTCTCGCAGTTGAGCGGACCCGTGATGAAGACATGGCTCGCGTTCTGGAGCGAAAGCATGCACGAGCCCGCGTTGCGGCGTTTGCAGCGCGTGAATACCCGGCGGCTCTATTCGAATCTGTGCGCCGAATTCGCGAAGGCGTTGCCGCGCGCGGCCGCCCGGCGCGCGGCCAGCGGGCTCGCCGCGATGATCGACGGCCTGTGGCTGCGCGGCGCGCTGTCGGGCGATCCGTTCGACACCAAGGCCGCGCTGCGGCTCGCGAACGACTACATCGACCTGCTGCTCGCGCGCAGCGACGCATAACAAGTCCGCATTTCAAGGAGAAACCCGATGCCCGCATACGGCCTGCAACGTCTTTACATCGGCGGCGAATACGTCGATGCCACCAGCAGCGTCACCTTCGACACCTTCGATCCCGCCACGGGCGACAAGCTCGCCACCGTCCAGCAAGCGGGCGAGGCCGATGTCGAGCGCGCGGTGCAATCGGCGCGCGAAGGCCAGCGCGCGTGGGCCGCGCTGACGGCGATGCAGCGCTCGCGCATCCTGCGCCGCGCCGTCGAGTTGCTGCGCGTCGCGCACGACGAACTCGCCGAACTCGAAATGCGCGACACGGGCAAACCGATCGCCGAAACGCGTGCCGTCGATATCGTCACGGGCGCCGACGTGATCGAGTACTACGCGGGCCTTGCCACGGCTATCGAGGGCCAGCAGATTCCGCTGCGCGCCGAATCGTTCGTCTATACGCGGCGCGAGCCGCTCGGCGTGACGGCTGGCATCGGCGCATGGAATTATCCGATCCAGATCGCGTGCTGGAAGTCCGCGCCCGCGCTCGCCGCCGGCAATGCGATGATCTTCAAGCCGAGCGAGATCACCCCGCTGTCGGCGTCGAAGCTCGCGGAGATCTATCTCGAAGCGGGCGTGCCGCCCGGCGTGTTCAACGTCGTGCAAGGCGATGGGCGCGTCGGCGCGATGCTCGCCGCGCATCCGGAGATCGCGAAGATTTCGTTCACGGGCGGCGTGGAAACGGGCAAGAAAGTGATGTCCACGGCGGGAGGGTCGTCGCTGAAGGAAGTGACGATGGAGTTGGGCGGCAAGTCGCCGCTGATCGTCTTCGACGATGCGGATCTCGACCGCGCCGCCGATATCGCCGTCACGGCGAACTTCTTCAGCGCAGGCCAGGTATGCACCAACGGCACGCGCGTGTTCGTGCATCAATCGGTGCAGCAGGCATTCGAGGCACGCGTGATCGAACGCGTGAAGCGCATCCGCATCGGCAAGCCGTCCGACCCGTCAACCAACTTCGGTCCGCTCGCGAGTGCCGCGCAACTGGACAAGGTGCTCGGCTACATCGACAGCGGCAAGCGCGAAGGCGCGCGGCTCGTGACAGGCGGCGCGCGCATCGTCGATGGCGACTTCGCGCTCGGCCAGTTCGTGCAGCCGACGGTGTTCGCCGACTGCCGCGACGACATGAAAATCGTGCGCGAGGAAATCTTCGGTCCGGTGATGAGCCTGCTCAGTTTCATCAGCGAAGACGAAGTGATCGGGCGCGCCAACGACACGATCTATGGCCTCGCGGCAGGCGTCGTCACGGAAAACCTGGCGCGCGCCCACCGCGTGATTCACCGTCTCGAAGCAGGCATTTGCTGGATCAACACGTGGGGCGAGTCGCCGGCGGAAATGCCTGTGGGCGGCTACAAACAGTCGGGCGTGGGCCGCGAAAACGGCATCACGACCCTCGAGCACTACACGCGCATCAAGTCCATCCAGGTCGAACTGGGCCCGTATCAGCCCGTGTTTTGAGGGAGCGCAGCATGGCAGCGAAAGAGTACGACTACATCATCATCGGCGCGGGCTCGGCGGGCAATGTGCTCGCCACGCGCCTGACGGAAGACCGCGATGTCACTGTGCTGCTGCTCGAAGCGGGCGGCCCCGATTACCGTTTCGACTTTCGCACGCAGATGCCCGCCGCGCTCGCGTATCCACTGCAAGGGCGGCGCTACAACTGGGCCTATGAAACCGACCCAGAGCCGTTCATGAACAACCGCCGCATGGAATGCGGACGCGGCAAGGGCCTGGGCGGCTCGTCGCTGATCAACGGCATGTGCTACATCCGCGGCAACGCGCTCGACTATGACGGCTGGGCCGAACGAAAAGGCCTTGAAAACTGGACCTATCTGGATTGCCTGCCGTATTTTCGCAAGGCCGAAACGCGCGACATCGGCGCGAACGCCTATCACGGCGGCGACGGTCCTGTGCACGTCACGACCAGCAAGCCCGGCGTCAATCCGCTGTTCGAAGCGATGATCGAAGCAGGCGTGCAGGCGGGCTATCCGCGCACCGACGACCTCAACGGCTATCAGCAGGAAGGCTTCGGCCCGATGGACCGCACGGTGACGGCCAATGGCCGCCGCGCGAGTACGGCGCGCGGCTACCTCGATCAGGCCAGAGCGCGCGCGAATCTGACGATCGTCACGCACGCGACCACCGACCGCATTGTGTTCGGCGGCAAGCGCGCGCAAGGCGTGGTGTATCTCGACGGCGACGCGCACATCACCGCGCATGCGCGGCGCGAAGTGCTGCTCTGTGGCGGCGCGATCGCGTCGCCGCAAATCCTGCAGCGCTCAGGCGTCGGACCGGGTGCGTGGCTGCGCGAGTTCGGCATTCCCGTCGTGCTCGATCTGCCCGGCGTCGGCAACAATCTGCAGGATCACCTCGAAATGTACATGCAGTACGAGTGCAAGGAGCCCGTCTCGCTCTACCCTGCACTGCTGCTGCGCAATCAGCCAGCGATCGGCCTCGAATGGATGCTGCGAGGCACGGGCATCGGCGCGAGCAATCATTTCGAAGCGGGCGGCTTCATCCGCACACGCGACGACGACCCATGGCCGAACATCCAGTATCACTTCCTGCCCGTCGCGATCAACTACAACGGCACCAACGCGATCAAGATGCACGGCTTCCAGGCGCACGTCGGCTCGATGCGCTCGCCAAGCCGCGGCCGCGTGAAGCTCCGCTCACGCGATCCGCGCGAGCATCCGTCGATCCTCTTCAACTACATGTCCGAGGCGCTCGACTGGCGCGAGTTCCGCGACGCGATCCGCATCACGCGCGAGATCATCGCGCAGCCCGCGCTCGACCGTTTCCGCGGACGCGAGCTGAGCCCCGGCGCCGGCTTGCAGACCGATGCGCAGATCGACGCGTTCGTGCGCGAGCGCGCCGAAACGGCCTACCATCCGTCGTGCTCGTGTGCGATGGGCTATGACGACATGGCCGTCGTCGATGGCGAAGGACGTGTGCATGGCCTCGAAGGCCTGCGCGTGGTCGATGCATCGATCATGCCGCGCATCACGACGGGCAATCTGAATGCGCCGACCATCATGCTCGCCGAAAAAATCGCTGATTGCATTCGCGGGCGCGCGCCCCTCGCGCGCTCGACGGCGCCCTACCATGTGGCGAACGGCGCACCAGCGCGCGGCGCGCAAAACGTTGCGCCAGCACGGCCGAGGAGCATCGCCGAACAGGCGCAATGATGGCGATGCCCTGCCTCGCGCCGATGCTTTCCAACGGCTGTATCGGGCTTACCCGCGCGTAAGCCTGTTACGGCCGTGCGTCGCCGATGTCGCCCGCTGTGGCGCTCACACGTTGCCTGCGCGCGTGCGCGAGCGCCTTTCGCTGCTGTCAGCGCTGTAACGACGTAACGTGGTGAAACACTTCCGTAGTCAAACTGTCGTGCCGTCCGATTAGCATGTGCGAACTGCTCGCTCACTTGTCCACGGAGGTGTCCTGATGTTGAGCCCTCACGAACTGGCGACGCTCATGCTGCTGAATAGCAGTGAACGCCGTATCGAATCGCTCGATCCCGATGTACTCGCGCTACGCCACTACGAACTCGTCGAAGTGCGCGAGCTTCGTGGCGGCTCGGCGTCGCTGCAGCTCAGCGCGCGCGGACGCGATCTGCTCAAACGTCTTGGAATGAATGGCGCTGCCCGCGGCGCGTAGCCGCATATTGCATGTGTATTGCCGCCGACCGCGGCGGGCCTCGCGTGGCGCTATCGCCGGCGCGTACCGACGGCGTCGGCGGTCTGGCGCCGCTCGCTCACCAAGCTGTCGATGCTCATGCGCACGGTGATGTGCATGTTGCTCGCCCGGTACGACGACAACGCTTTCGCGTTGGGCCTGGATTCCGGCGCGAGACGCGGGCCATCGTCGCGTGCTTCGGGCGTGACGGGCGGCGCGGGGCTTTCGGTGGGGATGGAGCGCCTGGTTTCGATGCTGCTGTCGGTTTTGTTGCTGGTTGCGGTCGGTCTCGCGCTTTCGGTTGCAATGGCGCTTTCGTCCACAAAGACGCTTTCGGTTGCTCGCGTGCTTTCGTCCACAAAGGCGCTTTCGGTTGCTCGTGCGCTTTCGGTTGCTCGTGCGCTTTCGGCCGCAATGGCGCTTTCGTCCACAAAGGCGCCTTCGGTCACTCGCGCGCCTTCATCCACGACAGCGCTTTCTTCCGGCACCGAGCGTTCCACCCGTTCGACACGGTTCACCCGTTCGAGGCTCAGTACCGTCGCGACGCCATCGACGGTCGCACGCTTCTCCGGCATCACGCTGCCGTCCGCCAACACAGGCTCGCGCCGCGCGGCCGCCTCGGCCGGTGCAGACGAAGCGTCCGACGCTGTAACCGCAGCGTCCGACACATCGACCCAACGCGGCAACTCGGCGAGATCGAGCAGCGTGAGCTTGCCGCCGTAGACGGCACCCGTGTCGATGTTGATCACGTTGTCTTTTGCGGTAACCCCGGGCATGGGCGTATGACCGACGATCACGGCCGTCACATTGTCGATATGCCCGGCGACATGCGCCTGCCCACGCACACCGTATTTCGCCCTGTCGAGCAGACTGCGCAATGTGTTGCGCGACGGTGCGGGATGCGACTGGTACGACTTCCAGCGCGTGCGCGACCAGATCGCCTTGCGCCGCATCTTGCCTTCGCCCTTTTCTCGCTCGATCTCGCTGACAAGTCGCGTCCAGTCAGAAACGGGCGAATCTGCGTGCACGATGCCGACCAGCCCGTGCTCCGTTTCGATTTCGATCACATACGGCAGCGACGCCATGTACTGCGCGATTGCGTTGACCCATTCGCGCTCGTCGGCGCGGTCGAGCAGCCAGTTCGCGCCGTTGCCCAGCAGCGACAGCGCCTGCTCTTCGCCCGCATGCCAGCGAACGATCACGTCCTCGTGGTTGCCCTTCACCGACCGGATGCCGAACCGCTGGACCGTCTCCAGCACCGAATGCGAGTCCGGCCCGCGATCGACGAGATCGCCGACGGCAAACAGGCGGTCGCGTTGCGGATCGAAGCGGCGCGCTTCGAGTTCTGCACGCAGTTGTTTAAAGCAGCCGTGCAGGTCGCCCACGACGAAATCACGTCCCAGGTCGTTACGCGGATAGCGGTGAACGGCGCGATAGGGCTCTTTCATGGTTCAGGACAATACGAAGAACGACGTTGGGCGGCGCAAAATAATTCGCAAGAAATTCGCCAATAAACAATGAGGGGCAGAAAAAACAAACCGGCGCGTTGCATCGCTGGTCGCAAGCATAACGCGACGAAATGCGACAAGGTGCTACACAAAAATCGTTTGTGTAACCGTTCGTGAAGCGCGTGGCGGGCTATCACCCGCTCAGCTCATTACTGCCTTCAGGTCAGGCCGAATCGGCCTGTGGCGCGCTGTGCGTCGCACAGGCTTGCCGGCAGTTCGACGCAAGCATGCGCGCGAGCAGCACCTTCGAAATCTGCAATTCATTCGCGGCGGCATCGAGCCGCCCCTGATTACGCGCGATGGCCAGTTCGACCGCGTTCCACTCCGGAATCTCGGCGTCCTCGTGAGCGGCGCGCATCAACGGCATGCTCGCGGCCTGATCGAAGCCCAGATCGGCAGCGGTGATCAACGGACCACGGCCCGTGACGATCGCATGACGAATGCGGTTGATCATCTCGCGCACGTTGCCGGGCCACGTGTGCGTATCGAACGCCTCCCACGCGCACACGGAAAAACCCTGCACGCCGTGACGCGAATCGGAGCGGAAGCTCTTCAGCAGATGAGTCGCGAGCAGGCGGATGTCCGGACCGCGTTCGCGCAGCGGCGGAATGACGATCGTGTCGGCACACAGGTGCGCAAAAAGCCGCGCGTGCAGACGATGCTCGTCCGCAGCGCGCCGCAAGCCGGCATGTGTCGAGCAGATGATGCGCACGTTGCAGGCGCTGTCATCGAGGCGATCCGCGAGACGCTGCTGCGTCGCAAGCGGCAGTTCGCAGATGCCGTCGATGTACAGTGAGCCGCCCTCGGCCATGCCCAGGCGAGAGCGACGATGGCCGTGTCTGTCTTTTCCGCCGGCTTGTTCGCGGCTTCTTTCGTCGTCTCTTTCGTTATTTTTCCCGCCGCTCTGGTCCTGATCCCCGTTCCCCGCACTGGCCTCCTCGTCGCCGAATAGCTCCATTTCCAGACGCTCTGGTGCATACGCTGCGCAATCGATCGACACGAACGGTCCTTCGCGGCGCGCGGAACCCAGATGGATCGACGACGCCGTCAGGCGCCTTCCGCTGCCCGATTCCCCGACGATCGTCACAGGACGCTCATGTTCCGCCGCGCGCCTGATCGCCGCGCGCGCGTCGTTCATCGCCGCGCATGCGCCGATCATCGTGAGCGCCCCCGTGCTCGCGCTGCGCTGCTCGTTTGCGTCGGCAGCCGACGTTTCATAGGCGCGATCGAGTTCCTGCGCGATCATCTCCGCCGCGGCGGGCAAGCGGATATAGCTCACGCAGCGCGTGCGCACGATACGGCCGATCTCGGGATCGGCAAGGTGCGCATTGGTCACCACGGCCACCCAGCCGATGGCCGCACCCGTTCGCGTGAGTTCGTCGACTTCGTTCAGATCGGCGGGAATATTCAGCGAAGAAAATTCGATCAGGCCAGCAGCGCGATCGTTCGATAACAGCACGGCACCTTGGCGCTCGCGTATGTCGATGCTCCGGATGCGCCATTGCCGCGACGGAAGATTGCCGTCAAGGCAGGCACGCTCGGGATTACATACGTGATACAGCCGCTTTAGATTCAGGTTCATGATGTGATCGGTCGACCCGCCTCAATGAAGAACAAGTACCGACGGCTTCACGCTCCCCTGGTCAATCGTCCGCGATCGGTTACTCAAAAAGTAACGGAATCAGCGACGCATCAGCGTGGCCGGTTGTTACCGTTTGAAAACGTCGATTCGTGACTACAGGTTGGCGTTTTGGCTGCGTGGCGCTTGCTATCAGCGTGCGAACGACGCTGCTGAACGCGATGAAGGGACGGGGAAAGAGTGCGGCGTGCAGTGCTTGCAGTTACGGGAGTAACGATCCTTTACATTCGACACAAACCACTGTGGCGCACGGTACACAGCGGTAATGAGTTGCCTTGGGAACGCAGAAGTTCTTCCCAATTATCGCTGTATATGACGAGAAAAGTACTGCGTATGAAGAGGTGCGGCACAAGGTGGACCGGTAAGCTTGCGTTATTTTGGGTGGTGCGCGCAGTCTTTACCGAACGCCGTCAACTTGCGGCGCGCATGATACTGCGGCGCCCCTTAAGAGAACCTGATGGCCACAAAAATTGGCGAAGATTTGAATGGAGAAAGTCAGTGTTACAGCGCAGATCATAAGCGTTTACCTATCGTCTGTATCGAATCTTCTTACTATGCGTGCGCCGACGATTCTTCATATGTCAGAGGCGAGCGCGGCGGCCCTTCGGCCCGGCTTCGAATCGACAATCGTTGCACGAGCATCTACTTGCCGACCGTCGCCGCACTGCTTTGCACGCAAAACCAAAACCCGTCCGGCACCCGCCTGCCGGACGCGGCGCGGATCGGCGCGGACCGGCCTCAAAAGCCTGCCGACAGCGAAACGTATAGAATCGGGCCTTCGTCAACAGACGGACGTCCGCCCTGTGCGAGGCCTTCGTCGGCGCTGGGAAACCCCATTTACCTGGCGTCACTGCACGCACGCTTACTTCATGAACGCCTCTTCCTCCCGCTCAGCTTCGCTCGGGCCGCTGCCTTACGTCGTGGCCGCGACCTTCTTCATGGAGTACCTCGACACGACGATCATCGCGACGGCGCTGCCGCAGATGGCGCACTCGTTCGGCACCAGTCCGAACGCGCTGAGCCTCGGAATGAGCGCGTATATGATCGCGCTCGCCATTTTCATTCCGGCGAGCGGCTGGGTCGCCGACCGCTTCGGATCGCGCAGCGTGTTCTTCTCGGCGATCGTCACGTTCACGCTGGCGTCGCTGCTATGCGGGATTTCACAGAACGTGGGCGAGTTTACGGCCGCGCGCGTCCTGCAGGGCATCGGCGGCGCGCTGATGGTGCCCGTCGGCCGGCTGACCGTCGTGCGCAGCACCGACAAGAAGCAACTGATGCAGGCCATCTCGACCATCACCTGGCCTGGCATCGTCGCGCCTGTGATCGGGCCGCCCGTCGGCGGGTTCATCACGACGTATTCTTCGTGGCGCTGGATTTTCCTGCTCAACCTGCCCGTCTGCCTCGTCGTGCTGCTGGCCGTGCTCAAGTGGGTGCCGAACCTGCGCAGCGCCGAGCGCCGTCCGTTCGACGTGATCGGCCTCATGCTGAGCGGCGCGGCACTGACGGCGATCCTGTCCGGCGCGGACATGGCGAGCCAGCCGGAGACCAATCCATTCGCCGGGCTCGGCGTCATTGCCGTCGGCCTTGTGATCGGCGGTATCGCGTTTCGACAGGCGCGCCGCCGGCGGCATCCGCTGATCGATGTCACGACGCTGAACATCCCGACGTTTTCGGTGACGGTCGTCACGGGCACGTTGACGCGCATTGGCATCGGCGCGGTGCCGTATCTGATGCCGCTGCTGTTTCAGATCGGTTTTGGTTTGTCGGCATTCAAGTCGGGACTGCTGCTGCTCGTCAGCGCGGTGGGAAATCTCGGCATGAAGGCGCTCACGACGCCGATCCTGAAACGCTATGGCTTTCGCGGCGTCTCGATCGCGGGCAGCGCAGTATGCGGCGTCGCCACGATCGTGTGCGGCTTGCTGACGCCCGCTTCGCCGCTTGTGTGGGTTCTTTTCGTCGTATTCGTGTACGGGCTTGCGCGCTCGCTGCAGTTCTCCACGCTGGCGACGCTCGCGTACGCCGACGTCCCACCCGAACAGACCAGCGCGGCCAATACGCTGTGGAACGCGGCGGCGCAAATGAGCATCGGCCTCGGCATCGCGTTCGGGGCACTCGCGCTGCGGGCGGCATCGTCGATCAACGGCAAGGGCGGCGACGCCGCAGCCGTGTTCTCGCTCGACGACTTCCGCTTCGCGTTTCTCTGCGCGGGCGTACTGACCCTCGTCTCCGTCTATGGTTACGTGCAGCTCGCGCGCGACGCCGGGCATACCGTCAGAGGCGCATCGCGGTAGCAGCGATGTCGGCCTGGGCCTTCGCCGACATCGCGCGACACACCGATTAACCCGCCTCGACACCGCGTGGGGCATCGACGTCAAACACACTCATGAACGCACACATCGACTATCTCAATCCCGACCTTCCGCACGGACTGCGCCGCGTGACGATGCCCGTCGTCGACGCCACACCGCAGACGCTCGAAGGCTTCGGCAGGCTCGTCGCCGATCCGGCAGACTGCGCCATCGAAATCGTGCAATGGCCCGCTACAGGATCGAGGCCCATCGAGCCCGGCACGGGCGACGAAGCGGGTACGACGCAAGGCGTATTCGTGAGCGAATGGCGCGGTGAAATTCTGTATGGCCGAAATGAGGCCGTCGACGGTCACTATGTGCTCGCCTACGCCGCGCAGCCGGAAGCCGCCCGCGAAGACACCAACGAGCCGCCGCAGCGCATGCTGCTGTGGCACGCGAACTACCATCCCGACGGCGGACAACTTTTCTTCCCGCTCGACCATCGCCCTTTCTATGTTCCGTTGGCGCTGCCCGGCGACGACATTGCGCCCGAAAAGTTCGTGTGTTTCCGCTTCGACGGTCGCGAGGGACTCTACATTCACCCCAACATCTGGCACGAAGGCGTATTCACGCTCGAAGGGACGCAGCGCTTCTTCGACAAGCAAGGCGCCGTGCATGCGCGCGTTTCCGTCGAATTCGCGCGGGAGTTTGGCTGTCTGCTGGAAGCGCCCATCGCGCGTGCTTAGTCCTTTCGTGCGGTTCCCGTCCGGCTGCGCGCTGCTGGGTGCGTAGACACAACTCGCGCGGCGCGGCGGAATTCAATTCGACGCGCGCGACCGAATGCAGGTTCGGTGTAGAGACGACTGCGTCGTCAATCAACGCGCCCTGTTGCTGCCCGCGATTTTTTCACGCGCAGCCGGTTTTTTTACGCCGCCTTTATTCGCAACGCTCTACCCTTGAGTGCATCTCGACAACCGTTCAGGCTGCACCTCAACGATATGGCTTCCGCTCAAGTTCTAGCGAGACGCGACACCGCCCCGGACATCTCCCCGCGAATGCGCTGCAACGTCGTTCCTCTGCGCACGCCCCGCGTGCAGCTCGAAGTGCTGCTGACCGGCGCTCATCCCGACCAGCTACACGCCAATCTCGCGACGCTGTACCACTCTCCGCTCGGCGTCTACGTCTTTCATACCGATGCTTCGCGCGACACCCTGTGCGTGCACTTCGAC
Organism: Paraburkholderia bengalensis; assembly: GCF_037126505.1. NCBI lineage: Bacteria > Pseudomonadati > Pseudomonadota > Betaproteobacteria > Burkholderiales > Burkholderiaceae > Paraburkholderia > Paraburkholderia bengalensis. The sequence continues at coordinate 50,033 of NZ_JACFYJ010000011.1, read as the reverse complement.
ATCGCGCCCGAAGATCTCGACTTCACGCTCCACACGCTGCTCACCACCTTGCCCGAAGCGACGATCGGCGCCATCACCCGTGCTGGCACGCGCAAGGAGCACTGACATGTACTCAGGAATCTGGCTTCCCCTCGTCACGCCGTTGCGCGCAGGCGAAGTGGATGTCGCGGCGCTCGTGGCGATCACCTCGCACTACGCTCGCACCGGCATCGCGGGTATCGTCGCGCTCGGCACGACGGGCGAAGCGGCACTGCTGTCCGATATCGAGATCCCGTGCGCCGTGTCGGCGTCGCCTGCCTGCATCAGTGACAGCACTTCGATCAGCAAATCCGCGCAGACGTCAAGGGACGGCTGCCTGTGTTTCAATAGATTCGCATTGCGCGACGTCGCATGCCATTTCTTTACGACATTTTTTTTGTGGCGCCCATGTGCGAGCCCTGAAGCTTACTCATCGCATGAAGTCCGCAGAGATGGCATGACAAAACGCCATACAAAGAACGCACCGCATCCGCCTCTTGCACACCTGAAGCGAGGAATCGGCAGCGTGGTGCTCAGACGCTTCGATCCGTCGCGCGACTCGTACGAGCAACTCACGACGATGCTGCATCGCGCGTTCGCACGTCTGGGCATGATGGAGCTGAACTGCACCTGCGTCGATCAGGACGTGTCGGTCACGATCCGGCGCGCGCAGGCGGGCGACTGCTTCGTCGTGGTCAGCGACGCACAAGTGATCGGCACGATGACGCTGTCCGCCAGCGACAGCGAGTCGGCCTGCGAGCACTACCACCGGCGCGATGTCGCGACGATTCGTCAGTTGGCCATCGACCCGTCATGGCAAAACCGCGGCATCGGCAAGTCGCTGCTTGCCTTCGCCGAGCATTGGGCCGCGACACGCGGCTACGCCGAACTCGCGCTCGATACACCGTACCCCGCTGCGCATCTCGTTTCGTTCTATCGCGCGCAGGGCTTTCGTATCGTCGATGCCGTGCGCTTCAAAGGCAAAGTGTACGAGAGCGCGATTCTCAGCAAGGCGCCCGTGGTGGCGCGCACGCTGGCTGCGTGGACCCATCAGATCGCGTTGCCCAGCGCGCGATTCGTCCGCTTTGCTGCATAACGTGGGAATCGATGCGATTCGATGCGTGCCTGCATACACCACATTGACGGCGCACGCAGCAGCTTGTATGACTTCGTGATGCCGCCCGGCGGCACAAGCACTCGATCACCCTTCGGCGCGTATCGTCCCGCGTTCAACGGATTCGCCTTGCAGATAGTCTTCGCCGTCGATGTCATAACCCGACGGTTCCCAGCGAATCGCCAGCAGCACCAGCAGCGACGTGAGCGGCGCGACGGCGATCACCCAGAATACCTTCGTGCCGAGCGCGCCTGCCAGAACGGGGAACAGAAACAGCGAGATCGTCGACGCCGTGCGCACGAGCGTCTGATTGAAGCCGACGCCGATGCCGCGCAGCCATGTCGGATAACTGAGCGACGCGAACGTCATCGAATGCGAGCCGGGGCCAAAGCCTTGTCCGAACAGATAGCCGCCCAGCAGCAGGATCGCCGCGACGACGAGCGCGCTGCCGCTTGGCCGGCCGATGAGCGCAAGTCCGATTAGCGAAGCAAACTGCAGCGCATGCCCGAGCACCGTCATCTTCCACGCACCGACCGTCGGCGCCGTGCGCACGCCGATCAGGCCGCCGACAAACGCGAATAGCAGGTTCAGCGCAAGCGAGGCGACGATGGTCGTGAGCGGACCTTGCGCGAAAAAGCTGGTGATGATGACAGGCAAGCCGAAGATGATCGCGTTATAGCCAAACGACGATGCGCTGCCGATCACGGCCGCGAGTATCGTGCGCTTGCGATAGGTCGCGTTGAACAGCACGCCGTAGTTGCGCCACGAAGCGCGGCGCGGCCGCACTGTGGGCGCCGCAGTCCGCTCGACGATCGCGTCGATGCCATAGGTGCGCTTCAGGATACGCGCGGCACCGTCCAGGTCGCCCTGGTTCGCTGCCCAAACGGGCGATTCGCTGATATAGCGGCTGCGCACCAGAATGATCGCAATGGCAGGCACCGCGCCGAACGCGAGCGTGAGTCGCCACAGCCAGCCCAACTGCTGCGCCGGCAAGATCGCGTAGAGCCCGAGAATGAGCAGATAGCAAGTGCTCGTTGCCGCGTACCACGCCGGGCACCACGCCGCGACGCTCGCGGCCTTGTTGCCTTTTCCCGCCACGCGGGAGAACTCCGCGAGAAAGGCCATTGCCACTGGCAGATCGAGCCCGACGCCGAAGCCCATCAGAAAGCGCGCAGCGCCGAGCACCCATGCGTTGGGCGCGAGCCCTGCCGCAATGGCGGCGACGACGAAGAACAGCATGTCGGCCATGAACACGCGATAGCGGCCGATGCTGTCCGTCAGATAGCCGCCGAACAGCGCGCCCAGGATCGCGCCGAAGGCGATCGCCGACGACACGAAGCCGACCTGCACGGGCGACAACGCGAACTGCTTCGCGATGTCCTTGATGCCGTAAGCCAGCGAAGTCAGATCGTAGGCGTCGAGAAAGACGCCGCCCAGCGCGATGGCGATCACGACGCGGGCATTGCTGCCCTTCGCGGCACCCGCATTGACGATACGCGATACGTCTTGCGCCGAACGGATGATGGCGGGTTGCGCAATGACTGGTTCGATAGAATCCCGAAGCGGATCGGGTGAAATAGCGACGGTAGACATGGTGGCTTTCTAAGGTTAAGTCAACAGTCCCTGCATGCTATCGATGCGCCATTCGCATTCCAAACGATCTTTACGCATATGTAAATCGCCAAGCGATCGGCGATCAACTGCGATCGACAGCGCCCGCGCGGTTTGCCGCGGCTAGCCGTCGACGGCAACCGCACTGGCCACCGCGTCGCGTTGCAGCTCGCTGCGCGAATGCGCGAGACTGAAGCGCTCGCTGGCCGGCTCACCGTTCAGGTGATAGTTGCCGACCATGCCTTCGCGCTGGATCGCCGGATTGTGCGAAGCCAGCACGCGCGCGTTGCGCCAGTGGCGATCGAGCCGTCGCGTTTCGCTGGTTGCCGAGGCGCCGCCCACTTCGAACACGAGCGTGGCCGCTTCCAGCACCTGTTCGATCACGATCTGCTGCGCCTTGTATGCCTCGATATCGAGTGCGATATAGGTCTGCGTCGTCGCGCGGCCTTCGAGCCGCGCCTGATACGCGCTTTCGAGCGAACGCGCCACCGACCCGGTGATGCTTTGCGCCGAATAGGCAAGGCTCGCAAGGCGCCCCACCACGCGATGCACGAGCGGATTGTCGCGCGGGCTCGACCGTCCCGGCACGCCGAATGTGCGCGTGCGCGCCTGCGCGAATGCGATGCCGTCGCGCAGCACGGCGCGCGCGATGCCCGTCAGTGTGGCGAGATGAACGGTTTGATAGAACGCCGTGAGCGACGTGTTGCGGCGCGGCTCCGACGCCTTGTAGCGCTTGAGCAGTTGCGCGTTGTCGACGTGAACCGACTCGAAGCGCGTTGTGCCGCTCGCCGTCAGCCGCTGGCCGAAGCCGTCCCAGTCATCGATGCGCGTCACGCCGCGCGCGTCGGCGCGAACGAGCACGCGCACATCGTCGGTGCCGTCGTGCGCCGCGACGTCGATCCAGTCCGCGTAGAGCGTGCCCGTGCTGTAGTACTTCTCGCCGTTCAGGCGCCAGCCGCTGCCGCTTGCATCGGGCGTCAGCGTGACGCTGTTGTGCGTGGCGCCCGTACGCTCGGAAATCGCCGCGCCGACCACCTCGCCTGCGGCAATTTTCGTGAGCCAGCGCTCGCGCAGACTTTCATCGTCGCTCTCGAGCATGCTTTCGATGAAGCCGGCGTTCAGTCGCAAGATCTGCGGCAGGTTCGAGTCGGCTTCGCCAAGCCGCGTCAGCAGGCGGAAAAACTGCGGCAATGTCGCACCGCCACCGCCGTAACGCGTCGGTACACGCAACGCCGTGAAGCCCGCCTCCTTGAGCCAGCTCACCGGTTCGTGCGCAAGTTCGCGCTTCTGCTCGCGCTCGATGCTTCCCGCTGCGATGCGCTCGAATATGGGCGCAAAGCGTGCATCCAGTTCGGCTTCGTCCGCATCTTGCGCGCTCTGAATCGTACTCATCGACACTCTCTCTTCGGTTTCACAATCGGTCAGACTACGTGCCCGACTGATGTCGATGCAACCAACAAAAGCCGATAACGATATGGTCGAACGCGCTGACGCTTCGCTTTAGACGAATGTGTGCTTTGGATATCGCGCGATGAGGATTGCGCTTGCGCAATGTGCGTGGCCGATGCCGTGATCCGGCGCGTGCGAAGACGAAAAGAAGCGCGCCAGGAGAACAGAGCGTTCTTCTCATTGGCGCGCTCGACAGGCGTCGCACAACCTGCAAGCAGAACGCCCATGCACATCGCGATCAGAACCGTGGCGCGTCTGAGATTCATCCGCGTGCGGCTGCCTGTACGTCGGCGACGAAAACGCCTGGGACAATTACAAGCGCGAACAGCTGCAGCAGAACTTCATCAACCAGGAACGCATGAACGCCGAGATGAACGAGAACGCCGCGTGGAGCTGGAGCATGTGGGGTCCAGGCTGGTGGGCATATTGATCGCGCGATAGCGGCCGCGTGACATAAACGGCCGCGCGCGGGCGCCGGTTTAGAAGGCGCTTCGATATGCAAAGAGTCCAGGCAGTCCGCCCGTCATCACGAACAGGATATTCTGCCCGGCCACATATTCGCCGGATCGCACGCTGTGCAGAAGTCCCGCAAACGCCTTTCCGCCATACACGGGATCGAGCAGCAGTCCTTCCATCGACGCCATCAGGCGAACGGCCTCGCGCATGCTGTCGGTCGGAATGCCGTAGCCCGGTCCGCGCTGCGTTTCGTCAATCACAATTGCGCTGCTTTCCACGTGCAGGTTTGCATCGATGAGCTGCGCCGTCTGATTGGCTTTGTCGAGTGTGGTTGTGCGCATCGGTTCGGCCTGGGCCAGCACGGTATGCGCCGCGACAATCGACGGATCGAGGCCGAGCGCGATAAATCCGGCAACAAGCCCCGCTTGCATGCCGCCGCTTCCATTGGGCACGACGATGCGATCGAATGCGATGCCCTGCGCGTCAGCTTGCGCAACGATTTCCGCCGCGCAGTCCGCATAGCCCAGACATCCCACCGCACTCGAACCGCCGAGCGGGCACACATACACGTTGCGCCCCTGCGCCCGCAGTTCGTCGGCGCGCTGCTCGGCGAATTCGAGTGCATTGGCGGTGCCGGGCAGATCGTGCACGCGTGCGCCAAACAGATCGTCGAGCAGAATGTTTCCGTTGTCGGTGTAGTCGCTGTCGAAACGCGGCACGGCGCGTGTCAGGACGAGTTCGCAGGCGAGGCCCGCGCGCGCCGCGACGGCCGCCGTGAGCCGCGCATGATTGGACTGCCGCGCGCCCACCGTGATGATGGTGTCCGCGCCTAGCTCGCACGCCTCTCCAAGCAGGAACTCGAGTTTCCTCAATTTGCTTCCGCCGCCGCCAAGACCGATCAGATCGTCACGCTTGACGTAAAGGTTCGCGCCGCCGAGATGCGCACTGAGGCGGGCGAGATGCTGGATCGGCGTCGGATTCTCAAGAAGCGTACGGCGCGGAAAATGGGAAAGATCGAGTTGGCGTGACGAGGGCATGGCGTTCATTGATCCGTGACGTATCGGTGCGGCGCGGCGGAAGGTCTTCTCGCCGATGTCGATGTCGATGTCGATGTCGAGGTCGGCGCGAGGCCAACGATTATAGTGAGTCGGCCCGGAACGCGCTGACAGCCGGTGATTCGACCGACGCAGCGCCCGCCACTCCACGTTACGTCATGCACGCTCAGGCCGGCTGATCGCTCTCGACAGTGCCGTGCAGCCACGTAGCCGGAAACAGATGCTGATTCAGAAAATCGACGAATGCGCGCACTTTGGGCGGCGTCATGCGGCCCGACGGCCATAGCGCATTGAAAGGAATCCGGTCGTTCGTGAACTCGCGAAGCACGGTGACGAGCGAACCGTTCGCGAGTTGCGAGCGCACCGCGAAATCGGGCGCATTGGTCAGCCCGAGTCCCTGCTCGGCCAACGCGATGAGCGGCTCCACGGCAGTCGCGATAGCCGTCGACGGCAGCTCGACGTCGAACCGCGCGCCATCGCGCGTGAACGCCCAGACCCTGAGCCGCCCAGTGCGCGAGAATCGATGCTGCAAACAGGCATGCGCGACGAGTTCTTCCGGCGTAGCCGGCGTGCCGTGCTGCGCCAGATACGCAGGCGAGCCGACGATGACATGCGAATAGTGGCCGAGCGTGCGCATCGTGAGTTGCGAATCGACGGCATCGCCCGTGCGCAACACGACGTCGAAGCCGTCCTCGATCACGTCGACCATGCGATCGCTGAAATCGATGTCGAGCTGCACGTCGGGATAGTTGCGCATGAACGCCGACAGCACGGGCATCAGCAGCGTGCCGACGAGCGGGATGCTCACGCGTAGCCGTCCCATCGGCTTCTCGCGCGAGATCGCGAGTTCCGATTCGGCCTCTTCGATCTCGTTGAGTATGCGCTGGCAGCGCGCGAGAAACAGTTCGCCTTCGGGCGTGAGGCGCACGCTGCGCGTGCTGCGATGAAACAGCCGCACGGCGAGGCGCGTCTCGAGCCGCGCGACCGCCTTGCCGATCGCCGACGAAGACAGCCCCAGTTGCCGCCCCGCTTCCGCGAAGCTCAGCGTTTCCGCTGCACGCGTGAAGATCACCATGCCGCTCATGTGATCCATCGCGCCGCTCGAGCGCCCGCTGACGACGCCCGAGACCGGCGCGGATCGTTCTGTTGAAGGACGAGTGGACTTGACCATTGCAACGCTCCCCGGCTGTGCAAAATCAAACCATCTATGACGCCGCGTTCAGGCGAACGAACTCGTGCGAATCGAATGACGCGTGCGCACCGTCGATCAGACGATGCATCCGCACGGTGTCGGCGAAGGTCGGCGTCGTCTGCGTGCCATGTTCGACGTCGTGCGCATAGGCCCAGTACAGCTCGGCCAGTTCGAGCACGGCGGACGGCCGCGCCGACTCCGGCAAGCGCAGATACGGCTGCGGCACGGGCAATCGTTCGAGCGGCGCTTTGTCGCCGTGGGCGCCGAAGATTTCATAATCGTCGCCTACATCGCCGAACGCCGATGCATTCACGATCCGCAAGTCGCCCTCCGTACCCGTGATGTCGATCTGCACGCCGGAGCCGTTGCGCTTGCCGCCTTCGACATGCACCGAAACGACTGCCGTCTCGTTCAGCATGCCCATCAGCACGAGCTGAGCGGGCGTCGAAGTGGGCGTGGCAACGCCCGTCTCGCGGATCGGAACGACGGGAAACTGGTTCGGCGTCAGCGCCGCAATGGTGTGAGGCCAGCCCGTCGCCGCGAAGAGCATGTCGAGAAAATGCCCGCCGTAAATCGCCACGACTGACGAAAAATTCTCGGGCGGCACGGTCCATTCGAGCGCCCGCCCGCGCGTCGCCTGGAAGTAATTCATGCTGACGTGCATGCGCGGAGCGCAGCTCGCCCACATAGCCCTGCGCGATCAGGTCGCGCACGTAACGGGTGTGCGGCGCGAGCCGCCTCTGCAGACCGGCCACATGACGCACGCCGCGCGCTTGCGCGAGACGCAGCAGTTCCTCCGTTTCGCCCGGCGTGGTCGTCAGCGGCCATTCGCAATAGACATGCTTGCCCGCGGCGATCACGCGCTTCACCGTCTGCGCATGCTGCGGAGCCGTGTTGAGCACGATCACGAGATCGATATCGGCGCTGTCGACGAGTTCATCAATAGATTCGGCCACGCGAGCGATGCCGTATTCACGCGTTGCCGCTTCGGCGGCTTCGCGCCGATGGCTGTACACCGCCTGCAGCGTGTATTGCGGCAACAGGTCGAGCACGCGCAAATGACCGTGCTTCGCCCAGTTGCCGACGCCGATGACCCCCACGCACAACGGCGCAACGTGTGACGCGTCCATGTTCTCCGACTCTCCAGATGAATGATCAGGGCAGTCTCGCGCGGCACACGCTTCGAATCGCGGCACGCGTCGAGACGGGTCGAATTATCGGAATGGCCGCCCGGACGATAAATGCGGCAGAGACGACATCACTGTTTTTCCTGCGCCAACAATCGCTGCGAATGCGCGACACACCGAGTGTAGGCCTTTCCCCGCGAGGCGCGGTGCGATTGCGGACACGCGCGTCCGGGGTGATCGAACCCGTGGCCCGTTTTTCGCGCCCGCCGCCGCGTCTACAGTTGCGTTCAAGCGTCGCCCGTCAGCGGCCAGATGCAACGGCACTGCGCAACGGCGCGCAACGGCTTTACGGATCACTCAAGTTTGTGGAGAAAGAAATGTCCAGGCTCTTTTCGAAAATCCCGGTCGGTCAGTACGAATTCGCGCATCGCGTCGTCCTCGCCCCGCTCACCCGCATGCGTGCCGAGAGCGGCGCGCGTCCCGGCCCGCTGATGGCCGAATACTACGCACAGCGCACGTCGCCCGGCGCGCTGCTCATCGGCGAAGCCACTATTGCGGCGCCGAACGGCAACGGCTATCTCGGCGCGCCGGGCCTCTACGACGACAGCCAGATCGCGGGCTGGAAGGCCGTCACGCACGCCGTGCACGCCAAGGGCGGCAAGATTTTCCTGCAGCTTTATCACGCCGGCCGCCAATCGAACGCGCAATTGCAGCCGGGCGGTGGCCGCCCTGTCGGACCGTCCGAAGTACCGCATGGCGGCGTCGCATACACGGAAGCGGGCTGGGTGCCCAACACGCCGAACCGCACGCTGGAAACGGCGGAGATCGCGGACATCGTCGAGAGCTTCCGCATGGCCGCCGCGCGCGGCGTCGAAGCGGGCTTCGACGGTGTCGAACTGCATGCCGCCAACGGCTATCTGCTCGACCAGTTCCTTCAGGACGGCAGCAACCGGCGCACCGACGAATACGGCGGCTCGATCGAGAATCGCGCGCGCCTGCTGCTCGACACGACGCGGGCCGTGATCTCCGTGTGGGGCGCGGACAAGGTTGCCGTTCGCCTCGGACCGAGCGGCTCGTGGGGCGATATGTCGGACAGCGACCCGCAGACGCTCTTCACCTACGTGGCGATGGAACTGGACAAGCTGGGCCTCGCGTATCTGCACCTGATCGAACCGCGCATCGCCGGCAATGTCGAGGACGAGGCCCGCGAGCAGCACCCGATCGCCGCGAAGTCGCTGCGCGCGCATTTCCGCGGACCGATCGTCGCGGCGGGCGGATTCGACGGCGACAGCGCCGAGGCGATTCTCCAGTCGGGCGACGCCGATCTCGTCGCGTTCGGACGACACTTCATCGCGAATCCGGATTTGCCGGAGCGGTTGCGCAAGCGCCTGCCCCTCAATCCGTACGATCGCGCGACCTTCTTCGGCGGCACGGATCTCGGCTACACGGACTACCCGTTCCATCAGGAAGCCGCCGTCGCGGCATAACGCGGCGGGCGGGCACGCGGCGGCATGCGTCGCCGTCGATCGCCTGCGCGGACATCGCATGTTCGCACTGCATCGTCCCGGCGACGGCCGCTCATCACACGTATGCGCGGCGCCGAATGTGGCGCTGCCGCGCGTTTCCAGCATTTCGCGCGTCGGCTTTCGTGACCTCTCATCCGCGGCTGTCCCTGTCGGCGATGACGGCGCTCGTCATGGCCTCGCTGCTCGCGCTTCCTGCCTTCGCGCACACGCATGGCGCCGTCGTCGCGGGCGTGCTCGCGTGGGGCATCGCATATGGCGCGATCCCGCTGTGCCTGAGCATATGGATGCGGCTGACGTCGCCGCAGCGGCCGGAAGCGGCCTCCGCGCTGTTCGTCAGCGCCGTGCAGACGGCCATCGCGGCCGGCTCGCTGGCGGGCGGCGTCGCGGTCGATCACGCGGGCGCAACGGGCGCGATGCATCTGGGCGTGCTGCTCTCGGCGCTGGGCCTCGCCGTGCTCGCTTCGTTCGCGACGACGCGGCGCACGCTGGCGACCGTGCTCGCGCAATAAGCGTGTTCGATCGACGGCCTTGCCCGAACGGAACGGTCGAAAGCAGAGCGCCGCCGCTCAGGCCTCAGGCTGCCCATTCCGCTTCCATCACACGCCGACAGGCGTGCAGAGACGCTCTTGCAACAGCGGCGCTCAGCGGCGCCGTCGCGCGCGTCCGGCCTCATGCACTTCGTGAATCACGGCGGCAAGGCGCTGCGACGCGTCCTGCATCTGCCCAGCACTGAATCCGCCGAAACCCAGCACCAGCCCGGATCGCGCCGTGTCCCGCGCGTACATGGGCGAAACGGCGCGCACGGAGACGCCCGATTTGGCCGCGAGTTCGGCGACGATCCGATCGTCCACGCCCTTCGCCAGCCAGAGCACCAGATGCATGCCCTGATCGCCGGGTTCGACCCACGCGAGCGGCGTGGGAAGCAACCTCGTCAGCGTCTCGATCAGTTGCGTCCGATGTTCCGCGTAGACATTGCGCACCCGGCGGATGTGCCGCTCCAGATGCCCCTGCGCGATGAACGCCGCCAGCAGATGCTGGTCGGCGTTCGGCGGATGCCGGTCCATCAGCACGCGCGCGCCGCAGAACGCATCGATCAGATCGGCGGGCGCGATCACATAGCCCAGGCGCAGCGACGGATACAGAATCTTGCTGAACGTGCCGAGATACACCACGCGCTCAGGGTCGAGACCTTGCAGCGACGGAAAGGGATGCCCCTGATATCGAAGCTCGCTGTCGTAATCGTCCTCGACGACCCACGCGTTGACTTTGCGCGCCCACGCCAGCAACGCCGCCCGGCGCGCCATGCTGAGCGGCATGCCCAGCGGATACTGATGCGACGGCGTGACGAACGCAGCCCGCGCACGGCGCGCCATGCCGATGCCGGCTTCGACGTCGATGCCTTCCGCGTCGACGGGCACGCGGATCATCGAATCGCCATGCCCCGTGCTTTCGAGAATCGCGGTGAGGCCGCGATACGCCGGATTCTCGACCCACACCGGGTCGCCCGCTTCCAGCAGCACCTGGCTGGCGAGATAGAGACCCTGTTGCGTGCCGCTCGTGATGAGCACCTGATCCGCGTCGCAACGCACGGAGCGCGACTTGCGCACGTACTGCGCAATCGCTTCGCGCAACGGCCGCGCGCCGAGCGGGTCGGCGTATCCGGCGGGCGCGCCCTCGCCTTTGGCGCGCACGCGGTTTCCGAGCCGGCGCCAGATGTCGGCGGGCGCGGTGAGGCCGCCTGGCACCGAGATCGCAAACGGCACGGGCGCAAGCGGCCTGAATTCGCCTGCTATCTGCGCAAAGGCCGCCGCGGGCGCGGGCAGGCGGCTGCGGGCGGTTCTGCGAATAGCCCGCGAGCGCCGCGCAGGCGGCTCGATCGCGCGTGGCAAAGCGAGCGCCGACGCAACGCGTGTGGCCGACCGCCCTTTCGATTCCAGAAAGCCCTCTGCGATCAGTTGCTCGTAGGCTTCGATCACGGTGCCGCGTGCGACGTCGAGCGACGCTGCCAGCAAGCGTGTGGACGGCAACGCATCGCCGGGACGGATGGCGCCGTTGCGCACGGCCTCGCGCAACGCGTCCGCGAGCTGCCTGCTCAGGTTTCCGGCCTCCCGGTTCAGTACTCCGAGCGACGGTATGCCCGCCACTCCGGCCGTTCTTGGCATGATTCTGGTCCTGTCGAACTGGTCTAAACTGGATCTACAGAATAAACCAGTTAAAGGACACCATGACGGTCGTCCAATACGCAACTACACGCGCTTCACTTTTTATCAGGCAGACGCACATGTACCTACCGGCGCACTTCACGGAATCCCGCACTGACGTCCTGCACGCGCACATCGCGCGCAACCCGTTCGGCATGCTCATCACGCATGGGGCGAACGGACTCGACGCCAACCATCTTCCCTTCGACCTCGCGGCGGACGACGGCGAGTTCGGCGTGCTGCACGCGCACGTCGCGCGGGCCAATCCCGTGTGGAAGGATGTCGCGAACGGCGACGAAGTGCTGGTGGTGTTTCGCGCAGGCGATGCGTACATCTCGCCAAACTGGTATCCGAGCAAGCACGAACTGCACAAGCAGGTGCCGACCTGGAACTACATCGTCGTTCACGCGCATGGACGCATCACGGTCCGCGACGACGAGCGCTACGTGCGCGGCGTCGTCGGCCGTCTGACGCGCGCGCACGAAGCCGCGCAACCGCGGCCGTGGAAGATGGGCGATGCGCCGAAGGAATACATCGACACGATGCTCGGCGCGATCGTCGGGTTGCAGATCGATATCACGCGTCTGACGGGCAAGAGCAAACTCGGCCAGAACAAGGAGGCGCGCGACATTCGAGGCGCAGGCGAAGCGCTCGTGGCAAGCGGCCCCAGCGTGATCGGCGAAGCGATGCTGGCTCACCTCGACAAGAAAGCCGAATAGCGCACATGCCGTTTTGCCCGCGGGCTGGACGTTCCCTGGCTCCAACCCGCGACAAGCCGCAGCGAGGAACGTCCCTCGACAACGCGCCTATTTCCCTGCCGCCGCGCGCTCTATCTCGGCGATGTCGATCTTCTTCATCGTCATCATCGCGTCCATCGCGCGCTTGCCGGCTTCGCGATCGGCACCCATGACGAGTTCGAGCAGCCGTTTCGGCGTGATCTGCCACGAAAAGCCCCAGCGGTCCTTGCACCAGCCGCACGGCGCTTCCTTGCCGCCATTGCCCGTGATGGCCGCCCAGTAGCGGTCGGTTTCTTCCTGCGTGGCGGTCTCGACCATGAAACTGACGGCTTCGTTCGCCTTGTAGTTGGGTCCGCCGTTCAGTCCCACGAAGCGCCGCCCGAGCACGGTGAACTCGACTGTCAGCTCGTCGCCTTGTCCGATGCCAGGAATCGGCGATGCGTGGCCGTCGTCGACGTGGCTGTCGGGAAAGGTCGCGGCATAGAACTGCGCCGCCTCGCGCGCCCTGCCTTCATCGAACCACAGACATGTCACAAGCTCCGCCATCGCAATCTCCTTTTAGACGTGGCGCCGTCGTGATGACGCCAGTTCGTGGGTGCACCGCCCGGTCGCTTCCCATCTGCGCCGACTATACAGAGTCTGCGCGCGCACGTCGCGTTCCCGCCGTCTCCGTCATGCAAGGCGCTTAACCGAAACTCCAGCTTCCTTCGACGACGATCGCCGTCTTCACCGAATTGGCGAGAAAGCAGGCGTCGTGCGCGAGATGATGCAGATGCGCGAGCGCCTCGTTGCTGGGCGCTTTCGAGCCTGCGAACGCAACGGCCGGCCTGAGCACGACGCGCGTCACGACTTGCTTGCCCGCGTCGGTTTTCTCCATCGTGCCCTCGGCTTCGTCGCGATACGACGTAACGACATAACCCTGCTCCGCCGCAATCGACAGAAACCACAGCATATGGCAGCTCGACAGCGCCGCGACATACGCCTCTTCGGGATCGACGCCCGCGGGGTCGGAGAACGGCACGCGCACGACATGCGGCGAACTCGACGCAGGCACCACGGCGCCGCCGTCGAATGTCCATCGATGCGCGCGGCTATAGCGGTTGTCGGTGAATGTGCTGCCGTTGCCGCTCCATTCGATCAGCGCAGTATGTTTGGCCATGCCCGAAAAGCCCTCGTGAAATGAACGGTCAATCAGAAATCAGATGGGTGTCAGCAAGCTTTCGCCCGCGATGTGCAGCAACGAGGCGCCCTGCATCACGACGGCGCCGCCCATTGCGCAAGCGTCGCGATCGTATTGATGTTGCGCGCCGTCCCTGTTTTCGCGGCGGGAATGCGCAGCTTCGACTTCGCCATGCCGTCGCCGTAATGCACGTAGATTTCGTGCTTGCCGAGCGCGACCTGTTCGTTCTGCTGGCCGGCAATGTGCGCGAGCGTGTCGGCGGGCGGGGCGGCGTCGAGAAAGATCGCGACGGTGCGGTTCGGCGCTTCGCGATGAAACGGATTTGCGGCCAGCACGGCGGCCATTTCCTCGCCGGTGCGGATCAGCACGCCGACGGGCTTGCCCGCGTATGCTTCGAGGCGCTGTTCGAGCGCCTGCTGCGCCGCGCGCTTCGCGAGCGTGCTGTCGAACACGACGTTGCCGCTCGCGATATACGTGCGCACGTTCGCGAAGCCCGCCGCTTCGCACAGGTGGCGCAGTTCGGCCATCGGCAGCTTGCCGGTTCCGCCGACATTGACGGCGCGCAGCAATGCAACATAGGTAGTCATGGTCGGTTCACAAAGTGGCCGGGAGAGCGGCACGGGACACTGGCTTTCGATGCTACCTCATCGGCCATGCCGCGATCATGCCGGACCATGTGAAAACGCGCGGCCCGGCGTGAACACCATCGCCATCGCGATGCATCAATGCGCGCCGCGCTTCTCGCTGTCGAGATGCGCCATCTGCGCGGCCGCGTAACGCTCGCCCGCTGCCGCGCCTTTGGGCACGGCCTCTTCGATGGCGGCGAGGTCGTCGGCGTCGAGCTTCACGTCGAGTGCGCCGAGTGCTTCCGTCAGCCTGTCGCGCCGCCGCGCGCCGACGAGCGGCACGATGTCGTCGCCTTGCGCGGCGACCCACGCAATCGCGATCTGCGCCACCGACACGCCCTTGCTTTGCGCAACCTTGCGCAGCGCTTCGACGAGCGCGAGATGCGCTCGACGTTCTCGCCCTGGAAGCGCGGGCTCATCGCGCGGAAATCGCCCTTGCCCGCCGCGTCCTTCTGCCAGTGTCCGCTGATGAGCCCGCGCGACAGCACGCCGTAAGCCGTCACCGCGATGCCGAGTTCGCGCAGCGTCGGCAGGATGTCGTCTTCGATGCCGCGCGAGACCAGCGAATACTCGATCTGCAGATCGCAGACGGGCGCGACGGACGCCGCCTTGCGGATCGTCGCCGCACCCACCTCGGACAAGCCGACGTGGCGCACATAACCTGCCTGGATCATCTCCGCAATCGCGCCGACCGTCTCCTCGATGGGCACGTTGGGATCGAGCCGCGCGGGACGGTAGATGTCGATATGGTCGACGCCCAGGCGCTGCAGTGAGTACGCGAGAAAATTCTTCACGGCGGCGGGCCGCGCATCGTAGGCCGTCCAGCCGCCTGCCGGATCACGCATCGCGCCGAACTTCACGCTGATGAGCGCGTTGTCGCGCCGCGACGCCGGCGCGCTACGGAGCGCCTCGCCGAGCAGGATTTCGTTGTGGCCCGAGCCGTAGAAGTCGCCCGTGTCGAACAGCGTGATGCCCGCCTCCAGCGCCGCATGAATGGTCGCGATGCTTTCGGCGCGGTCGGCCGGTCCGTACATGCCCGACATGCCCATGCAGCCGAGGCCGAGCGCCGAACTCGCCGGTCCCGTCTTGCCGAGTTGCAGTTGCTTCATGTTGGTTCTCTCCGTGAATGCGTTGATCGGTTGAACCGTCGCGCGTCGACTGGTGTGCGCCGTGCGCGACGTGTGCCACGCAGTATCGGCGCAAACCGACCGTGCGATAATCCACTTCAATCCGAATGCCCTGTGCGGAATTGCGAACAATCGTCGAACCCGATCTGGCCGATCTGAAAGCCTTTGTCGCCGTCACGGCCGCGCGCGGCTTTCGCAATGCGGCAGTCACGCGGGGCGTGTCGGCGTCGTCTCTGAGCGAGGCCGTGCGCCGTCTCGAGCAGCAACTCGGGGTGCGCCTGCTGAACCGGACCACGCGCAGCGTCACGCCAACGGAAGCGGGCCAGCGGCTGTTCGAGCGGCTTTCGCCCGCGTTCAGCGAAATCTCGACGGCGCTCGACGCGGTCAATCTGTTCCGCGACAGCCCGACGGGCACGTTGCGGCTGAACGTGCCGTCCATCGCCGCGCGCGAAATCCTGCCCGCCTTGCTGTCGCGTTTTCTGGCCGCGCATCCCGGCATCACCGCCGAGGTCGCGTCGAACGACACCTTCATCGACATCCTCGCAGCCGGCTTCGACGCGGGCATCCGCTACGACGAACGCCTCGAACGCGACATGATCGCCGTGCCGATCGGCCCGCCGATGCAGCGCATGATCGCGGCCGCGTCGCCCGCGTATCTGCACACGCACGGCGAGCCGCGGCATCCCGACGAGCTGGTGCGGCACGCGTGTATCGGCCATCGCTTCGAAAGCGGCGTGCTGGCCGTGTGGGAATTCGCGCGCGGCAGCGAGACGGTGCGGATCGTGCCGAATGGGCCGCTCATTGCGTCGGTCATCGAGTTGCAGCGGCGCGCGGCCATCGACGGGCTCGGCATCGTCTATTCGTTCGACGAGTTCCTGCGCCCCGCGCTCGACGACGGCACGCTCGTGCCGATTCTTCACGACTGGTGGCAATCGTTCACGGGCCCGCGTCTGTACTACGCGAGCCGCGAGCACATGCCCGCGCCGCTGCGCGCGTTCGTCGATTTCGTCTTGCAGGATAACGGCCGCCGCACGGCGTGCTGATTCGGCGCTGATTCAACGCTGATTCAACGCTGATTCAACCCGACATGGCGCGCGTCAGTGCGCTTCCCTTGGCTGCGTGCCCCCGGCCGTCATGGCCGTCACGGCGAGCACATCCTGTTCTCTGCCTGGCTCGCGCGCAAGCGGGCCGGCGTGCCACCCACCGATCGTCGTCCGCTTCACGGCGAAGCGCGTCGACACGCCGCGCCCGACAACACGTTTTCCCCGTCTTGCGCGTGCTGCCCGCATGACTTGCCGCGATTGCGTGTACCCTCCGGACTGTATTCAGCGACTTGATGAGCACGCGCACCGACACGACCGACGACCGGTAAATCCGAGTCGCCGGGCATGGAAGTGCGAAGGTCCACTCGGCGGCTGCATCGCGCGATGCCATCGCATGAGCACGGAATCGATCGATGACGACGCATCCATTGCCTGCCGTGCTGTTCGGCGCATTCGACCGGCACAACTTCGGCGACCTGCTGTTTCCGCATGTGGCTGCGCGCCTGCTGGCCGCGCGCGGCGACCGCGCCGTGCAGATGGCAGGACTCGCCGCGCGCGATCTGCGCGCGCAAGGCGGGCATCGCGTGACGCCGCTTGTACAGTTGCGCGACGCCGCGTTCGACCTGATCCACGTGGGCGGCGAAATCCTCTCGTGCGATGCGTGGGACGCCGCCGTCATGCTGCAGTCGCCCGCCGACGCGCAGCGAATCATCGCGTCGCAGCGCCACGCGCGGCTCGAATGGGCGCAACGCGTGCTGGGCATGCGCGATCTTGCGCCGTATGTCGCGTCGAAGCGCACGGTGCCGGGCGCCGCGCACGTGGCGTTTCATGCTGTCGGCGGCGTCGAACTCGACGAGCGGCCGGGCGCGCTGCGCGACGAAGTGCTCGCCAGGCTCGCCAGCGCCGATGCCGTCAGCGTGCGCGACGTCCACACGCAGAGGCTGCTCGCGAAGTCGGGCGTCGAAGCACGACTCGCGCCCGACAATGCGCTGCTGGTCGCCGAACTGTTCGGCGACACGATCCGCGAGCACGCGGCCCACGGGGCTGTCGCGCGAATCCGCGAGGCCGCGCCGCGCGGCTATCTCGCCGTGCAGTTCAACGCGACATTCGGCGACGACGCGACGCTCGCGCGAATCGCCGCGCAACTGGACCATGTCGCGGATGCACACGATCTCGCCGTGGTGTTCTTCCGCGCAGGCGCGGCGCCGTGGCACGACGACCTGTCGTGCTTGCAGCGCACGGCGGCGCGCATGCGCGCGCCTCGCGTGCAGATGCTCGGTTCGCTGAACATCTGGGACATCTGCGCGTTGATTGCGGGAAGCCGCGCGTATCTCGGCAGCAGCCTGCATGGGCGGATCATCGCGATGGCGTATGCGCTGCCGCGCGTGAACCTGCTGCACGACCAAGACTTCGCGCGGCCATGCAAGCAGCTCGCGTTCGCCGAAACCTGGGAAGACGCGATCCCAAGCGGCGCATTCAACGCGACCCATGCACCCGCCGCGGTGCGTGTCGGCGAAATCGCCGACGGCATCGACGCTGCGCTGTCCGTCCCGTCCGCGCGGCTCACGCGATTGGCCGCGCGGCTCGCGACGCTGTGCCGCGACGCCTTTCAAACGGTGGTTCCGGTGACGGGCTGATCGAAGCGCGTGAGCGCCGTCGATGTGCAGAATCGGCGCAATCTGCCGTTAAAGGGATGGAAGCCAAGGATCGCAGCCAGGCATTGTGGCCGATCCCGGCAGCACCGACGCCCCGACCGGCATTTTCGCCGGGACGCACCCGCACCGTAAAATAGCGAGATATTCGACTCTGGACCCGTCATGCCCAATCACCTTGGCCCGCGCACCTCAGCCGACGACGACTCGGAAATGTTCGATCTCGCGCCCGTCGCGCTCTGGCTCGAGGACTTCAGCGGCGTGAAGGCGCTGTTCGAGGACTGGCGAGCGCAAGGCGTGACCGACCTGCGCGCGCACATCGGCGACGACATCAGGCGCGTGGCCGAATGCGCGAGCCGCATCCGCGTCGTCAAGGTCAACCAGAAAACGCTGTCGCTGTTCGAAGCGGCGGATTTCAATGCGCTGACGGACAACCTGCCGGCGATCTTCCGCGACGACATGCTGAAGACGCACCTCGAAGAACTATGCCAGTTGTGGGCGGGCCAGCCGCAGTTCACGAGCCAGACGGTCAACTACACGCTCGGCGGGCGCCGCCTCGACGTGCTGCTCAAGGGCAAGGTGCTGCCGGGACACGAAGCGCGCTGGGACCGCGTGCTGGTATCGACGGAAGACATCACGGAACTCGAAGGCGCGCGACACCGCGTGACGGCCGCCGAGCAATACGTGCGCGGACTGTTCGAGCATTCGCCCGTGTCGCTGTGGGTCGAGGACTTCAGCGCCGTCAAGCGGCTGCTCGACGAAGCGCGCGCGGCGGGCATCAGCGATTTCCGCACCTTCACCGACGTGCATCCGGAGTTCGTCGAGCGCTGCATGGCGGAGATTCATGTGCTCGATGTGAACCAGCACACGCTGGATATGTTCGCCGCGCCCGACAAGCGGACGCTGCTCGCGCGCCTGCCCGAAGTGTTCCGCGACGACATGCGCCCGCATTTCCGCGAGCAGCTGATCGACCTGTGGGAAGGCAAGCTGTTCCAGCAGCGCGAAGTGCTCAACTATTCGCTCGAAGCGAACGAGGTGCACGTGCATCTGCAGTTCTCCGTGCTGCCCGGGCACGAACGCGACTGGGACCTCGTGCTCGTCGCGCTCACGGACATCACCGCGCGCAAGAAAGCCGAAGCGTATCTGGAGTTTCTCGGCAAGCACGACGTGCTGACAAAGCTGCGCAACCGCTCGTTCTACGTCGACGAACTGAACCGGCTGGAGCGCAAGGGGCCGTGGCCCGTCACCGTGATCATGGCCGACCTCAACGGCCTGAAGCGCGTGAACGACCAGCTCGGCCACGCCGCCGGCGACGCACTGCTGCGCCGCGCCGGCGAAGTGCTGGCCAAGGCGATGGAGACGCCGTTCAACGCGGCGCGCGTCGGCGGCGACGAGTTCGCGATTCTGCTGCCCGGCACCGACGAGCGCGGCGGCGCGGCGATGATCGAAACGATCCGCCAGCTCGTCGATCTGAACAACCAGTTCTATCCGGGCTCGCCCATCAGCTTTTCGATGGGTGCCGCGACCGTGCAGCGCGGGGAGCGGATCGAAGCGGGCGTGCAGCGCGCCGACCTTCTGATGTACGAGGAAAAGCGCGCGCACTACACGTCGCAGGCAGCGGCGGGCGCGGACAAGTAGCCGTCATTGCTTCACGGGCACGCCGTAAGCGCTGACGATGCGGCGATCCTGTTCCGCCGCCGAAAACAGCTCCCATTCGAGCCCGTTCACGTCGACGCTGCTCGAATAGCCCTGCACCGCGTCGTCCTCGAAACCGACGTGACGCAATTGCCCCGCTTTTTCAGGCTTTTCGTTGATGGAGAAGTTCAGCAGTTGGGTGCGCCACATCGCGTACTGGCCGGGCACAACAGCCGAGGGCGGCTGTCCGAGACGGCGGCTGTAGTCTTCGATCGATTCGTCGAGATTCGCGACGGCCAGCGCGATGTGAAAACGCTTCATGATGGTGCGCTCCTGGAAAGTGATTCGCGTTGTTTGAATGGACGGCGCAACCATCGTAATTGCGGCGCCTAAGCGTAGCCAGATCAGCAAACATGCTGGTATCGGCGTTACCTGCTTTTCGACATGAAGGGAGACACGCGCCATGCTGTCCCATGTGTTCGTCGGCGTGAACGACTTCGAGCGCGCATTCGCGTTCTATTCAACCGTGCTGGCCGAGCTGGGCCTCGTGCTGAAGTTTCGCGAGGACGACCGGACGTGGGCGGGATGGATGAAACCCGGCGTCGCGCGGCCGCTGTTCCTCGTCGGCAGGCCGTTCGACGGCGCGATGGCCGTCGCGGGTAACGGTCAGATGATCGCGTTGCTCGCGCGCGACCGCGCGAGTGTCGATCGCGCGCATGCGGCGGCGCTCGCGCACGGCGCGAGCTGCGAAGGGCCGCCCGGACTGCGGCCCGAATATCACGCGAATTACTACGGTGCCTACTTTCGCGATCCTGACGGCAACAAGCTCTGCGTGTGCTGCCACCATGCTCCGTGACGGCGCGACCGGCTGCATGACGTCACGCGCGACGTAGCGCACCACGTCATGCGGGCGCTCAGTTCGTCGTCACATACTTGCGCGCGGGCGCGGGCCGTTGCACGGGCGGCGCCACGGGGGCGAGCGTGCCGCGCATGCGCTTCACTTCGTCGACGGGACTCAGGCCGAACAGGCGCTTGAATTCCCGGCTGAATTGCGACGCGCTTTCATAACCCACGCGCGCCGCCGCGGCGCTCGCATTCAATCCGTCCTGCACCATCAAGAGACGCGCATGATGCAGACGCGTCGTCTTCACGTACTGCATCGGCGAAGTCGACGTGACGGTCTTGAACTGCGCATGAAACACGGCGAGGCTCATGCCCGATTCGCGCGCCAGCGTTTCGACATCGAGATTGCCCTCGTACTCGGTGTGAATGCGCCGCAGTGCCTTCGCGATGCGCCCGAAGTGATGCTGATGCGTGAGCGCCGCGCGGATCGCATCGCCCTGCACGCCCGTCAGCACGCGATAGCAGATCTCGCGCACGATCGACGGCGCGAGAATGCGCGCATCGACGGGCGATACGAGGGCTTCGAGCAGACGCAGCACGGCGTCGCTCAGCGGCTGGTCGAGCGGCGTCGAGTAGATGCCGCGCGGCTCGCTGTCGACGGCGCCATGCGTTTCGTTGAGCAGCATCAGCAGTTCGGCGACCATCGTCAGATCGACGCGGATCGAAATGCCGAGGAACGGCTCGTCGACGCTCGCTTCCGTCTCGCATTCGAACGGCAGCGGCACGGACAGCACGAGATATTGCTGCGCGTCGTAGATATACGAATGGCCGCCCAGATAGCCGCGCTTTCTGCCCTGACAGACGATCACGATGCTGGGCTCGTACATGACGGGGCGGCGCGGCATGGGATGATTCGCGCGCAGGAACTTGACGCCTTCGAGGGGCGCATCTGTCATGCCCTCAGCGGGCGCCAGCGTGCGCAGCAAGTCCACCATGCGCTGTTGCGGCGCGTGCCCGGCGAGCGACGCGTCAGATGAAGGTTTTGTGTCGGCCATGATGAAAGTCCAGTTGGCGAAACATGAGACGCCAGAGAATATGGCTTGAAATCTAGCATTAAATGGCCTATCGCGAGCGCGGCCAGGAGAATTAGGCAAGCCTTCAAGACGTTCAGGTATTCCCTGGGCCCGTTGCGGTCCCTAACATGGGAACCCTGTCGCAAAGCCCGCTTTCTGTCCGCACTATTCGTCCGCCGCCTCCCATAAGGCACGCGAGCCCGCGCGGCCCGGTTGTTCCGGCGGATCATCCTGCGGACATCCCGCGTGCCTCGGCGCACGACAGATTCGTCCGCCGCGCCCCCTGCTGCGCGGCGCCTCGGCACAACGCATCAACCAGCTGGAGCCCTCATGACCACGACTTACGCCTATGCCGCAAGCGACGCGCAATCGAAACTCGCGCCGTTCGAATTTCAGCGTCGCGATTTGCGCGAACACGATGTGCAAATGGAAGTCCTGTTTTGCGGCGTCTGTCACTCGGACCTGCATCAGGCGCGCAACGAATGGAAGAACACGATGTATCCCGTCGTCCCCGGCCATGAGATTGTCGGCCGCGTGACGAAGGTCGGGCCGGACGTATCGAAGTACAAGGTCGGCGATCTCGTCGGCGTCGGCTGTCTCGTCGATTCGTGCCGCACCTGCGCGAGCTGCCAGGAAGGCCTCGAACAATACTGCGAGAACGGCTTCGTCGGCACCTACAACGGCAACGACCGGCAGACGGGCGCTGTCACGTACGGCGGTTACTCGACCCAGCTGGTCGTCGATGAAGACTTCGTGCTGCGCGTGCCGGAGAACCTCGATCCCGCAGGTGTTGCGCCGCTGCTGTGTGCGGGCATCACGCTGTACTCGCCGCTGCGCACGTGGGGCGCGGGGCTCGGCAAGAAGGTCGGCATCGTCGGCCTGGGCGGCCTGGGTCATATGGGCGTGAAGCTCGCGCATGCAATGGGCGCGCATGTCGTGCTGTTCACGACGTCGCCGTCGAAGATCAAGGATGCGAAGCGTCTCGGCGCCGATGAAGTCGTGATTTCGAAGGACGCGGCGCAGATGGAAGCGCATCTGAACAGCTTCGATCTGATCGTCAACACCGTCGCGGCGCAGCACGATCTGAATCCGTTCATCAGCCTGTTAAAGCGTGACGGCACGCTGACGCTGGTGGGCGCGCCAGAGCACGATCATCCGTCGCCGCAAGTGTTCAACCTGATCATGAAGCGTCGGCGTCTGGCCGGCTCGCTGATCGGCGGCATTGCCGAAACGCAGGAGATGTTGGACTTCTGCGGCAAGCACGGCATTACGTCCGACATCGAGATGATTTCGATGCATCAGATCAACGACGCATACGAGCGCATGTTGAAGAGCGATGTGAAGTACCGCTTCGTCATCGATCTCGATTCGCTGCGCAAGTAACGGGCAGCAGGACCCCGCGCTTTACCCCTTCCAACCGGGCCGCGCAGCATGGCGGCCTGTCCCTGCTTCCCGCCTGGCCTTTGCCAATGCAGCCGTTGTATCGGCGCGCCTCCCTTTCGGGACGGAGCACGCCGAGGTGTTTTCTGCTGGTCCGTGTTTTTGTGGAATGTCCCGTCTTTTGTTTTGCGTCGGACCGGAGTGAGGCGCTAAGGCGTCGACTCCCGCGACCGCACTGCGTGCATGGGACCAGAGTAAGGCGCTAAGGCGTCGACTCCCGCGACCGCACTGCGTGCATGGGACCAGAGTAAGGCGCTAAAGCGCCAACTCTGGCGACCGCACTGCGTGCATGGGACCAGAGTAAGGCGCTAAAGCGCCAACTCTGGTCGACATAGGAGAGTTACGTGACTGATCGTATTCAGGCGATGCGTACGTTCATGCGCATCGTCGATACCCATAGCTTTACACGCGCCGCTCAATCGCTCGACATTCCACGCGCGACGGCGACGACCATCGTTCAGAACCTGGAGGCGATACTCGGCACCGCGTTGCTGGTGCGCACGACCCGCCGCCTGAGCCTCACGCCGGAAGGCGCGGCGTACTACGAGCGCTGCGCGCAGATTCTCGCCGATATCGACGAGATGGAAGCAAGCCTGCGGCAAACGCTCGACAACCCCAGCGGACGCTTGCGTGTCGAGATGCCGGGCGCGGTGGCGACATCGATCGTGCTGCCCGCGCTCGACGATTTTCACGACCGCTACCCCGCCATCGACCTCGCGATCGGCGTGAGCCATCGCAATGTGGATCTCGTCGGCGAGGCGGTCGATTGCAGCATCCAGCTGGGCGAGTTGCCCGACTCAGGCCTGGCCGCGCGTCGGCTAGGCACGCTCGAGCATGTGACGTGCGCGAGTCCCGCCTATTTGCAGCGGCACGGCACGCCGGAGAGTCTCGACGATCTGGCCAATCATGTCGCCGTGAACTGCATGTCGCCGCATAACGAACGCGCCGTCGATTTCGATTTCGATGTCGGCGGCAGTCCGTTGACCGTCAAGGTGAACGGCTTCATCAAGGTCAGCGACGAGCATGCTTATCTGACTTGCGGGCTGCAAGGGCTCGGACTGATCCAGCCTGCGCGGATCGCCGCACAGCCGTTGCTCGATCAGGGCTTGTTGCGCGAGGTGCTGCCGCAGTGGAAGCCCGTGCCGATGGCCGTATCGGTGGCTTACGTGAAGGGGCGGCGCGTGTCGCCGCGTGTTCGGGCGTTCGTCGATTGGCTTGCCGATCTGTTCGAACAGCAAGGGCATGTGGAGGCGGATCTGTCGCGCGTGAGGCTGGTTTTGCGCGGGGGGTTGCAGGCGGCCTGAGCTGGCAATCGCGCGCGCTAGTCGGGCGATGACGAGCGCACCTTGCGCGCCCGCGCCTCCCCCACCACCCTCGCCAACGTCGCATCGCTCATCCGCGCGGCCACGTCGCGCACATACTCATGATGCCGCGCGTCGAGCGGCGCACGCAGATGCTGCGCCTGCAGATAGCGGATCAACGCAATCCGCCGATGCCCAAGCGCAATGCTCTGATCGAGCAGCGCAACGGCGGCCTGTGCATCGCCTGCCGCATACGCGCGCTTGAGCAGTTCGGATGTTGCAGCGCGCGACATCTCGAACGCTCAGCGCACGTCGGACGCCGCGCGATACACGTCGAAATCCTCGCGCGTCCAGTCCAGCTCGACACCGATCCGCTTCGTGCCCTCGCGAATCTTCGGCTTGTGCAGCGACAGCGTGAGTGCATCGAGCGCCGGCCATTCGACGAACGACAACTGCGCGATTTCGACGGCGAGCGTCTCGAGCATTCTCGTATGCGGCTTCGCAGACAGAAACTCGCTCACGCGATTGCAATACCGCTCGTAATCGATCATCGCATGCGTGCCCGCCTCCGAAGGCTCGCATCGGTAAGCAAGGCTCGCGTCGATCACGACCGGCTGCGGCGCGAGATGCTCGTGCGCGTGAATGCCGATGCGCGTCGACACTTCGAGCTCGTCGATGAACACACGCCAGCCCTTGCCTCGCGAAGACGCAGACAAAGCAGGCCGCACATAAGCCGCCAACGGCGCTTCGAACGGCTTCACGAGATCAGCGGCTCGGCCGCGTCGAGCATGATACGGACGAAGTAATCGGCGAAGCTGCGGCGCACGACGATCTCGAACGTATCGTCGGCGACGGGCACGAGCACGATTGACGCCTTGAAGTAATGGCTCTGCGCGCACTGCCCCGGCGCGAACATGCGCGGATGCAGATCGAGCGGACAGCCCCGCGCGATCACGTCGCGCACCTTCTCGCCGCTCACTTCGAGCACCGTCCATCCGCTGCCGATATCGACGGCGGATGCGAACTGCCCTTGCAGCGCCTCGACGAGTTTGTCTTCGGCGATGGGCGCTTGCGGCTGCTGCGAGCGCACGAGCCATTCATCCGGGCCCAGCCACAGCACGTCGTAGCCGTTGCCGCGCGCCACCGTGTTCGGCTTTGCGGGAGCGCGGCAACCCGTCACGCTTTCGACGGCACCCTGAAACGCGGCGTCGTTGGCATCGCCGCGCAGGTTGACGAGATCGCAAAACGCCTTCTCGCGCAGATGGAACTTCTTCGACGGCGCGCTTGCATGCTTCTTCACGAGCGCATCGACACCGACGAGCGGCGATTCCTGCCACGGTTGACCGGCCCCACGCTGCGCGACAGCCGACGTTGCGCCCGGTGCATTGTTCCTTGCTTCATTCCACATGTTGACGCACTCCTTCCGTGTCGTAGAAAACGGGGCTCGCGATCTTGGCGGCGATCTGCTTTCCGCTTGCCAGCGGAATCGTCACGCTCTGCCCCATCTTGTTCAGGCCGCCCTTGACCACGGCGAGCGCGATCGAACGATTCAAAATCGGGCTGTAGTAACTCGACGTCACATGACCAAGCATGGGTGCCGTCTCGCCCTGGAACGGACCCGCCACAATCTGGCTTCCTTCGGGAAGCACGAACTTCGGATCATCGGTAAGCAGACCGACGAACTGCTTGCGGCCTTCCTTCGCGGTATCCGAGCGCGTGAGCGACCGGCGACCGAGGAAGTCCTTCGTCTTCGCGACCAGCCCGCCCATGCCGAGATCGTGCGGCGTGATCGAACCGTCCGTATCCTGACCGACGATGATGTAGCCCTTCTCCGCGCGCAGCACATGCATCGTTTCCGTGCCGTACGGCGTGATGTCGAACTCGGCGCCCGCGGCCATCAGCGCTTCCCACACCGCGCGGCCCATGTTCGCGGGCACGTTCACTTCATACGCAAGTTCGCCCGAGAAGCTGATGCGCATCACGCGCGCCTTCACACCCGCGACGGTGCCGTTGCGATACGACATGAACGGGAACGCTTCGTTGGCGAAGTCGATGTCGCTGCACACTTTCTGCACGACCTTGCGGCTCTTCGGCCCAACGACCGCGAACGTCGCCCAGTGATCGGTGACGGACGCGAGGCGCACCTTCATGTCCGGCCACTCGGTTTGCAGCCAGCGCTCCATCCACGTCAGCACGCGCGCCGCGCCGCCCGTCGTGGTCGTCATCATGAAGTGCTGATCGGCGAGGCGCACCGTCACGCCGTCGTCGAACACCATGCCGTTCTCGTCGAGCATCAAACCATAGCGGCACTTGCCGACTTCGAGCTTGGTCCACGGGTTCGTGTACATCCAGTTCAGCAGCTTCGCGGCGTCGGGCCCCTGAATGTCGATCTTGCCGAGCGTCGACGCATCGAGAATGCCGACGCTGTTGCGCACCGCGAGGCATTCGCGCTTCACCGCCGCGTGCAGATCTTCGCCGCTCTTCGGGAAGTACCACGGGCGCTTCCAGTTGCCGACGTCCTCGAACATCGCGCCGTTTTCGACGTGCCATTCGTGCACGGCCGTCTTGCGGATCGGATCGAGCAGGTCGCCGAGTTCGCGGCCCGCGAACGTGCCGAAGGTCACGGGCGTGTAGTTCGGGCGGAACGTCGTCGTGCCTGTTTCCGGAATCGTCTTGCCGAGCGCGTCGGCGAGAATCGCCATGCCGTTGATGTTGCCGAGCTTGCCCTGATCGGTGCCGAAGCCCATCGCCGTATAGCGCTTCACGTGCTCGACGGATTCGAAGCCCTCGCGCGCGGCAAGCAGAATGTCCGACGCCGACACGTCGTTCTGGAAATCGACGAACTGCTTCGGTCCGCGCGTCGCTTCCGCGCGGCTGCCGACGAGCCACAGCGGCTGAATCGGCGACTCGACCGTTTCCGCGACATGCGGCACCTTTGGACGCGTCGCCGCATAGCCGATCGACTTCACGGCTTCGACGCCGGCATCGACGGCGAGCCGCAAACCGCGCGCAAGGCTGAACTCGCCCGCCGCCGCGCCGATGCTCGTCTCCGGCTGCATGCCCTTGCCGGGCACGAAACACGCCTTCGAGTCGTTCCAGTGCGCCTTGCCGCCCGACTGTGCGAACAGGTGCAGCACGGGACTGTAGCCGCCCGACATCGCGACGAGATCGCACGGCAGGTCTGCCTGCTTCGCGCCCGTCTTGCCGTTCGCGTACGCAACCACTTCAACGGACGTCACACGCTGCTTGCCGTGCGCTGTCATGACGGCTGCGTTGTTCATGATCTTCACGCCGTGTCGGCGCGCCGCCGCCTGCAACGCGCCGCTGCCTTGCGCGCGCGGATCGACGACCGTGACGGTCGCGCCGCAGGCCTTCATGTCGAGCGCGCACTGATAGCCCGCGTCGTTGTTCGTGAACACGACGGCGTTGCGGCCCGGCATCACACCAAAGCGATGGATATACGTCGACACCGCCGACGCCAGCATCACGCCCGGCAGATCGTTATTGCCGAACACGATGGGACGCTCGTGCGCGCCCGTCGCGAGAATCACGCGTTTTGCGCGGATTTTCCACAGCAGTTCGCGCGTGCCCTTGCGCATCGATACAGGCAGATGGTCCGTCAAACGCTGCGTCACCGTGACGAGGTTGTGGTCCTGATAGCCGAACGCCGTGCTGCGCGACAGGATCTTCACGTCCGGCATGCGCGACAGTTCGGCCTCCATCTTCTCGACCCAGCTCATCGCCGAGCGCCCGTCGATCTCCGTCTTGCACGACAGCAGACTGCCGCCGAGTTCGCGCTGGTCGTCGACGAGAATCACGCGCGCGCCGCTCACGGCCGCCGCATGTGCCGCCGCCAGACCCGTCGGGCCGCCGCCCACCACCAGCACGTCGCAATGCGCGAAGCACTTGTCGTAGCGATCGGCGTCGCGCACTTCCGGCGACTTGCCGAGACCGGCTGCTTCGCGAATCTTCTCTTCGTACTTCGGCCAGAACTTCGCGGGCCACATGAACGTCTTGTAGTAGAAGCCCGCGGGCATGAAGCGCGCGAACTTCTGGTTGATCGCCATGCGATCGTGTTCGAGATTCGGCTCGGCATTCACGCTCGTCGCGACGAGCCCCTGGTACAGCTCGATTTCCGTCGCGCGCGCGTTCGGCACCGTGTACGCGCCGCGCTCCAGTTGCACGACGGCATTCGGCTCGGCCACATCGGCCGTGACGATGCCGCGCGGGCGGTGATACTTGAAGCTGCGCGCCACGAAGTGCACGCCGTTGGCGAGCAGCGCGGACGCGAGCGTGTCGCCCTGAAAGCCCTGATACGTGCGTCCGTTGAACGTGAAGGTCAGCGGAATCGCGCGGTTGATGCGCCCACCGGCGCCGAGGCGGTTGTTCTGGCTCATTGCTGGTTACCCTCGTTTGCTTCAGCGGACGTGTGGCCCGTCTTGAACGTGTCGTAGCCTTGAATCTGATAGGTCACCGTGTCGCGCGTCGCCATGAACCAGCGTCGGCAGCCCTGCGTGTGCAGCCATTGCTCGCGATGCACGCCGCGCGGGTTCTTGCGCATGAACAGGTAGTCGCCCCACTCTTTGTCAGTGAGCTTGTCGGTGTCGAGCGGGCGGGCGATATCGGCTTCGCCCCCGCAGGTGAATTCGGATTCGGCGCGCGGCCCGCACCACGGGCATTCGATCAGCAGCATGTCAGGTTCTCCTCTCGCAGTGCGCGTTTAGTGGGCCACGGCAGCAGCGCCGTGTTCGTCGATCAGATGACCGGTATAGAAACGGTCCAGCGAGAACGGCGCATTCAACGGATGCGGCTCGTCCTTCGCGATGGTGTGCGCGAACACCCAGCCCGAGCCGGGCGTCGCCTTGAAGCCGCCCGTGCCCCAGCCGCAGTTGAAATACAGGCCCTTCACGTCGGTCTTGCTGATGATCGGGCATGCATCCGGCGACACGTCAACGATGCCGCCCCACTGGCGGTTCATCCGCACGCGCGAGAACACCGGGAACATTTCGACGATCGCTTCGAGCGTGCCTTCGATGATGTTGAAGCTGCCGCGCTGCCCGAATCCCGTGTACTGATCGACGCCCGCGCCGATCACGAGATCGCCCTTGTCGGACTGGCTGATGTACGCGTGCACCGCGTTCGACATGATCACCGTGTTGACCACGGGCTTGATCGGCTCCGACACGAGCGCCTGCAACGGATGGCTTTCGAGCGGCAGGCGGATGCCCGCCATGTCGGCGAGTGTCGTCGTGTTGCCGGCGGCGACCACGGCGACCTTCTTCGCCTTGATGAAGCCCTTCACGGTATCGACGCCCGTCACGCGACCACCGTCGCGGCGGATGCCCGTCACCTGACAGTTCTGGATGATGTCGACGCCCGCCTGGTCCGCGCCACGCGCGAAGCCCCACGCGACGGCATCGTGCCGCGCGACGCCCGCGCGACGCTGAATGGACGCGCCCAGCACGGGATAGCGGCTGTTCAGATTGATGGTCGGCTCGATTTCCTTGATCTGCTCGGGCGTGAGGAATTCGGCATCGACACCGTTCAGGCGGTTCGCGTTCACGCGGCGCTCGGTGTCGCGCACGTCCTGCAGCGTATGCGCGAGATTCATCACGCCGCGCTGCGAGAACATCACGTTGTAGTTGAGGTCTTGCGACAGGCCTTCCCACAGCTTCATCGCCTTTTCATACAGCGCCGCCGATTCGTCCCACAGGTAGTTGGAACGCACGATGGTCGTGTTGCGCGCCGTGTTGCCGCCGCCGATCCATCCTTTCTCCAGAATCGCGACGTTCTTCACGCCGTGTTCCTTCGCGAGGTAGTAAGCGGTCGCGAGACCATGCCCGCCGCCGCCGACGATCACCACGTCGTATTCCTTCTTCGGTTCCGGGCTTCTCCATTGCCGCTCCCAGTTCTCGTGATACGACAACCCGTTGCGGAACAGACTGAAAATCGAATAGCGGCTCATCTCGCAGACCCCTTCGTTGTTGCCTTGCTGGTTTCCATTAACACTCGATGACGTTCACGGCCAAACCTCCGCGCGACGTCTCCTTGTATTTCGTTTTCATGTCGGCGCCCGTTTCGCGCATCGTCTTGATGACGTTATCGAGCGTCACGTAGTGCTGGCCGTCGCCCTTCAACGCCATGCGCGATGCGTTCAGCGCCTTGATCGCGCCCATCGCGTTGCGCTCGATGCACGGAATCTGCACGAGCCCGCCGACGGGGTCGCACGTCATGCCGAGGTTGTGTTCCATGCCGATCTCGGCGGCGTTCTCGACTTGCGTCGGCGTGCCGCCCATGACGGCCGCGAGCGCCGCCGCCGCCATCGAGCACGCAACGCCCACTTCGCCCTGGCAGCCCACTTCCGCACCCGAGATCGACGCCGTTTCCTTGTAGATGATGCCGATCGCGGCCGCCGTCAGAAGGAAGTCGACGATGCCGTTTTCATTCGACCCCGGCACGAACTTCACGTAGTAATGCAGCACGGCGGGAATCACGCCTGCCGCGCCGTTGGTCGGCGCCGTCACGACGCGGCCGCCCGCGGCGTTCTCTTCATTGACGGCCATTGCGTAGAGGTTGACCCAGTCGAGCATCGACAGCGGATCACGCAGCGATTCTTCCGAACGCGAGCGCAACTGCACGGTCAGATCGGCGGCGCGGCGCTTGACCTTCATCGGACCGGGCAGCTCGCCGTGCATCTTGCAGCCGCGCTCGACGCATGCGGCCATCGTGCGCCAGATGGTGAGCAGGCCTTCGCGCACGTCTTCGGGCGAGCGCGACGCGCATTCGTTCGCGAACGTCACCTGCGCGACGGAGAGCCCGCTTTCGCGGCAGACGCGCATCAGATCGTCGCCGGTGCGGAACGGATACGGCACTTCGCCGCCCGCGCGCACGCCGTTCACGCGATCGCCGTCGCGGTTGACGACGAAGCCGCCGCCGACGGAGTAATACTCTTTCTCCACCAGCAACTGGTCGTTCTCGTCGAACGCCTGGAAGCGCATGCCGTTCGGATGCACGACGCTGCCCGCGCCGCTCATGAGGCGGCGAAAGAACGACACGCTTTCTTTCTCGTCGAAGCCGATCTCATGCTTGCCGAGCAGCGCGAGGCGCTTGTCTTTGCGGATCTGCGCAAGGCGCGGCTCGATCAGGTCGGGGTCGATGGTGTCGGGCAGATGGCCTTCGAGGCCGAGCAACACGGCCTTGTCGGTGCCGTGGCCCTTGCCCGTCGCGCCGAGCGAGCCGTACAGCTCGACCTTGACGCGGCGCACGAACGCAAGCAGGTTCGCGTCCTCGATATGCGAAGCGAAGCGGCACGCGGCGATCATCGGGCCGACAGTGTGCGAACTCGAAGGGCCGATGCCGATCTTGAACAGGTCGAAAACGCTGACGTTCATGGAAACCTTGCTCAGTTGAGTGGGCGGAATTTCGTCGAATCCGGCGTGGATTGCGCAGTGACGCCAGTACACCAAAGCGTAAAATCGGCTGATAGAACAAAAACGGCATCGGCGTGGGATGGCAGCGCCAGATCGCGCCCCGAATGCGTTTCTGCGCAACTCCGTGACGGAAAAACGCAAGTCCCCGCAGCGTGCGATCCGCGGGATCGCAGGCGGGACGGTGGGCTGGCGCTTCGCATCCGCGAAGGTCGATGTCGGAAAACGACAAGAGGCGCAAGCGAGAATCGGCGACGCTAGGGTTATGCCGCGCGCGCGTGGTCGGCCGTCACCCAATTTGTTTCTGCCGGCTCGCGCCGCTTTGTGCAAGCGCCTGTCGGCTGTGTTGAACCTGTCGGACCCTTGCGCCATTGCGCCATGACCATCGCTGATTCGCTACCGCTGACTTCCATCGACGCGCTTCCCAAAGAGCGCATTCGATTCGGCATCATCCTGCTGCCGAACTTCACGCTGACGGCGTTCTCGGGCTTCGTCGACATGCTGCGCCTGTCCGCCGACGAAGGCGACTACAGCAAGCCCGTGCGCTGCTCCTGGAGCGTGATCGGCGAATCGCTAGCGCCCGTGCGCGCGAGTTGCGGCATCCAGATCACGCCGTGGGAAACCTTCGCCGATGCCGAGCCGTTCGACTACGTGGTGGTGGTCGGCGGGCTGCTGCATTCGGGACCGCAGGCGAGCGACGACACGCTGCAGTTCATCCGCGCGGCCGCGCGCACGAGCGCGACGCTGGTCGGCATCTGCACGGGCGTGTTCGCGCTGATGCGCGCGGGCGTGCTCGACGCGCACCGCATCTGCGTCAGCTGGTTTCACTACTGGGATTTTGTCGAGCGCTTTCCGTCCGTCGATTCGGATGCGCTGGTAGCAGATCGCCTCTTCGTGATCGATCGGCGGCGCATCACGTGTTCGGGCGGGCGTGCTTCGATCGACGTGGCCGCGGCGATCTTGCTGCGGCACTTCGAAACCGCCACCGTGCAGAAAGCACTGCGGATTCTGCTGGTCGGCGAGATGCAGAAGGGCAATGCGCCGCAGCCGCATCCGCCGGGGCTCGAACCGGCGACGCATCCCAAAGTGAAGCGCGCGATTCTGCTGATGGAGCAGCACGTCGGGCGCGCGTTGCCGCTAGAGGAACTGGCTTGCAAGCTGGATCTTTCGCCGCGACAGCTGGAGCGGCTGTTCAAGGCGGAGACGGGGAAAAGTCCGCAGTCGTTTGCCAAGCAGGTGCGCTTGCGCACGGCGGCGTGGCTGCTGACGAGTTCCGACCGGACGGTGGCGGATATCGCTTCGAGTTGCGGGTTTTCCGATGCTTCGCATCTCGGGCGCGAGTTTCGCAAGGAGTTCGGCATGCCGCCCGTGATGTTTCGCGAGCAGCGCGGCGGAGCGCCTGTTGAAGGCGATGCATCGGCGGCGTATGACGAGACGTTTCCGGGGCGAGTCGACGTGTTTTAGGGCTCTTCTGCGGTTGCGACTCGCAGAATACGAAATCAGATGTTGCGAGCGATGGCACCACTGCTTTTGTGTTTTATTTCGGCATCCTATGTTTCGGATCGTTCCGACGCGCAATCACGATTCTGACCATCAGCTTTTGATTAGCGCTAGCGGGATCGGCAGCATTCGCCTCGATCGTCGGTCGTCGCCGAAAACACAAATGACAACAGCGGTTGCACGACGCGGGACAGCCTGCCCCGCGTCGTGCTAGTCAGAAGCGAACCAGAAGCCAAGCCCGATCAGGAATCCTCGGCCCACCCCATATTGTCGCGCGCCATCATCGCCGTCGAAGCACCCGGCCCGAACGTACCCGCCGTATAACTGCGCGGCTTGTCGCCGTTGCGCTTCCATCCTTCGATGATGGGGTCCACCCACGTCCAGGCCGCTTCCAGTTCGTCGCGGCGCATGAAGTGCGTGAGCCTGCCGCGCACGACGTCGATCAGCAGGCGCTCATACGCTTCCGCGCGACGGCTCGTGAAGGCCTGCTCCAGATCGAGATTCAGATTCACGGGCAGCGTGCGCATGCCGCTGCCCGGCTCTTTTGCAAGCATCTGCAATTGAATCGACTCGTTCGGCTGCAGCTGGATCACCAGACGATTGCCGCAGTTGCGCGGACCGCAAGGGCTATTCGGCATGATAGAAAACGGCAGATCCGCGAATTCAATCACGATTTCCGACAGCTTCTTCGCCATCCGCTTGCCCGTGCGCAGATAGAACGGCACGTTCGCCCAGCGCCAGTTGTTGATATGCGCGCGCAATGCGACGAACGTTTCGGCGCGGCTGTCGGGCGGCACGTTGGCCTCTTCCAGATAGCCCTTCACCGGCTCGCCGCCGACGGCGCCCGCCGTGTACTGGCCGCGCACGGTATCGCGCGCGATGTCTTCGGCTGTCATGGGGCGCAGCGAGCGCAGCACTTTCAGCTTTTCGTCGCGCACGGCATCGGCATCCAGCGATACAGGCGGCTCCATCGCGACGATGCACAGCAACTGCAGCAAGTGGTTCTGCACCATGTCGCGCATCGCGCCCGTGTGATCGTAGAAGCCCGCGCGCGTGCCCACGCCGACCGACTCCGCCACCGTGATCTGCACGCTGCGAATGTACGGCGCCTGCCACAGCGGCCCGAAAATCGCATTGCCGAAGCGCAGCACCATCAGGTTCTGCACCGTTTCCTTGCCGAGATAATGGTCGATACGATAGATCTGATGCTCGGCGAAATGCTTGCCGACGGCATCGTTGATTGCCTTCGCCGATGCCAGATCGTGACCGAGCGGCTTCTCCAGCACGACGCGCGAATATTCGTCGAGCAGGTTGTGCGAGGCGAGGTTGTCGGAGATCGTCGTGAACAGTTCCGGCGACGTCGACAGATAGAACACGCGCAGCGCGTTTTCACGCGACACTTCGGCAAGACGCGCGTAGTCGTCCGATTGATCGACATCGACGCGCACGTATTCGAACAGCGACA
Source organism: Paraburkholderia bengalensis (assembly GCF_037126505.1). Lineage (NCBI taxonomy): Bacteria > Pseudomonadati > Pseudomonadota > Betaproteobacteria > Burkholderiales > Burkholderiaceae > Paraburkholderia > Paraburkholderia bengalensis. The sequence goes on along the minus strand of NZ_JACFYJ010000011.1, from coordinate 15,235 downwards.
GAAAACGGTCCCACGCGGACGCGTCGAACGCATTCGACTCGATGAAGGGCCTGCTCTGCTCCTCCATCCATTTCACGTAGTCGTCGCGCTGCCAGTCGCGGCGGCCGATTGCGAGAATGCGCGTTTCGGCGGGCAGATTGCCGTGCGTGTGCGCCATATACAGCGCGGGCAGCAGCTTGCGGGCTGACAGGTCGCCGGCGCCGCCGAAGATGATCATGTCGAGCGGGCGGTCCGGCGAAACAGGAGCGGTGGAAGTCGTCATAGCGCGATCGCAAAAATGAACTGCTGGGGAAAACGCCAACCTGCCCGCGCCGCCCGTTGAGGCAGCGCTTACGTCGGACATGTTCGCGCGAGACGCCTATGGTGCAACGTTTTCGGATTGTTTGCACGCTTGCTGTCGTGACGCGAACGGACGTTCGTTCGGCTTCTTCCTGCTACTTCCCGCTTTTTTCCGTGGCTTTGCGCGCACTGCTGCCTGAAAGGCAACCGTCATCGACGCTCGTTCATGCAAACGCTCATGCTCGCGCTCAGCCAGGACTCACACGGCGCCGAGCGCCGCGCGCGCGACGCGTCCCGCCGCGAGATCCCACGCCGCGCAACCGACCGTCTTGAACACGATGGGTTGGTCGAATGCCGGCCTGCGCGCGAGCGCGCCGTCGATGCCCGTCACCGTCGACCAGTCGATGCCCGCCTGAATGAAATCACCCGCTTCGTGCTTGGCGCCCGCCAGATCGTCGACGAACAGCGCGCTGCCCGCGAGCGTGCGCGCGCCGATCTCGCACATCTGCGGCGTGAACGCGCCGACGCCGATCACGAGGCGCTGCGCGCGCGCGCGTCGTCGTAGACGGCCTGGCGGCTCGTCGTCAGCGCGATGACGACATCGACAGAAGCGGGCGTCGATGCATCGGCGAGCGGCTGCAGATCGCGCACGACGCCGCGCTGCGTGTCGCAGAACGCCTGCGCGCGCGCCGCCGACGTACCCCGCACGCGTACGCGCGCATCCGGATACAGCTCGCCGATTGCCTGCAGATGACTCACGGCCTGCGTGCCCGTGCCGATCAGCAGAATGTCCTGCGGCGCGGCGCGCGACAGCGTCTCGATGCCGAGCATCGTCATCGCGGCCGTGCGGCGGCCCGTGACGGTCGGGCCGTCGAGAATGAACAGCGTCTTGCCCGTATCCGCGTCGAACGCCATCACCTGGCCGTGGATGGTGGGCAGCGCCCGCTCGCCGTTGCGCGGGCACACGTTGACGAGCTTGTGGATTGCGAGATCGCAGGCCGCTGCGGGCATCGACAGCATGATGCCGTTGTCGTTCAGCGGCACGACGAGCCGCTCGGGGCTCGCGACGCGGCCGGCGGCGTAATCGGCGGCGGCTGTCTTCAGCGCGTCGACGAGCGCGCGAAACGGGATCAGGCGCGCCGTGCCGGCGGCGTCGAAAATCGGCGTGCTGCTCATGTCGATGCTTGCTCCTTGCGCGTTTAGCGCGTTCAGCGCCCTCTGGCGCCGTTAGCGCCGTTTAGCGAACCAGAAAACCGTACGTCAGCGGATCGCGCTCATCGACGATCCAGTTTGCGAACCCGCAGATATGCGCGTCGCCTTCGATCTCGGGAATGATGGCGTCATAGCCGGCGAGCTTCGTCTCCGACAGCACGCGCCCGCGAAACACGGTGCCGATGATCGACTCGTTGACGAGGGTCTCGTGCCTGCCCAACTGGCCGCGCAAATACAGTTGCGCGACGCGCCCCGCCGTGCCCGAGCCTGTCGGCGAACGGTCCACTTCGCGGTCGGCGAACACACAGCAGTTGGCCTGCGTCGAGCCCGCATGTCGCGGCGCGTTGTCGATGATCGTGCCGTAGATGTGGTTGATTTCGGGAATATGCGGATGCTGGACCTTGAAGGCCTCGTTGACCGCGCGTTTCACTTCGGCGCCGAACTGGATCAGCTTGTCCACGTGCGACTCGCGCACCTCGAGGCCGAACGGTTCGCCTGACGTGTAGAAATAAAACGCGCCGCCGAACGCGATGTCGCCGCGAACGGTGCCGAAGCCAGGTGTCTCGACGCTCACGTCGCGCAGCCAGATGAACGACGGCACGTTGACGAAACGCACGCTGCCCGCGTGATCGCCGTCCCACTTGACGAACGCCTCGATGAAACCGCACGGCGCATCGATGCCCACGCGTGTTTCCGGCTCCGTGCGCTCGACCCAGCCGAGTGCGACGGCCGCCGTGGCGAGGGCGATGACGCCGTGGCCGCAGTGGTCGCTATAGCCTTCGTTGTGGACGAAGATGATGCCGAAGTCGGCGCCTTGCGTGACGGGCTCCGTCAGATAACCGCCATACATATCGGCGTGACCACGCGGCTCGAGCATCAGCGCGCGCCGCAGATGATCGGCGTGTTCCTTCAGCCACGCGCGCCGCTCGACGATGGTCTTGCCGGGCATCTTCGGCAGCCCGCTCGTGACGATACGAAACGGTTCGCCGCCCGTGTGCACTTCGACCGTGCTGATGACGCGGTTCAGTTTCATGATGCGTTCGTGCCTAGGAAAAATGCCTGGACCCGCTGCATGTCCAACATATCGTCTCACTCCGTGATCTTTGTCTTATACTGGATCGAAATGTAGACCAGCTTGGGTCGACGATCAACCAGTTTCAAAAAATTGTCCCGCCAAGTGGTCGGAATCGCATCCAGATTCTTATCGACGACACGCATTCATGGCCTCGACCTCATTCGCGCTGGACCGCGCATTTCGCCCGAAGCAGATTTACGAGCAGGTGGCCGAGCGCATGCGCGGCGACATCCGCAGCGGCCAGTTCGCGCCCGAGGCGCGGCTGCCGTCGGAGCGCGATCTGGCCGCGCGCTTCGGCGTCGGGCGGCCCGCGGTGCGCGAGGCGCTTGGCGCGTTGCAGAACGAAGGGCTCGTGGTGACGCGGCGCAATTCCGGCACGTATGTGTGCGCGGACGCGTTGCAGCGGCTGTCGGCGGCGCGCGCGGAAGATCGGGCGTCGGGCGATGCCGACATCAGCCCCACGTCCGCGCTCGATGTGCGTCTGATCCTCGAGCCCGCTATTGCGCGTCGCGCAGCCGCGCATGCGCATCGCGACGAACTTGCCGAGCATTACCTCGCGCAGATGGATTCGATCGACGACGTATCGGACGCCGTGCAGCGCGCGCTATGGAACGATAGCGACCGTTTGTTCCACCGGCAGCTTGCCGTGATGACGGGCGACGCGCTGCTCGTGAAGATCGCGGACGAAGTCGCGAAGGCGATGGACCAGCCGTTGTGGAAGCGGCTGAAGGATGACGGCATTCATGATCCTGGGCGGATCAGGCTTTATGTGGCCGAGCATCGGCTGATCTATGAGGCCATCGTCAACGGCGATGCAGATGCGGCTGCGTTTTATGTCGAGCAGCACATCGTGAGGGTGCGGCGCGATATCGCGCCGAAGTAGGTTTTTGTTGTTGGGGGGTTGCTGCGCAGGCTGGTGATTGTGGTTCTTTTCGCTGGCATCAGCGTTGCGCCTTCGCGGATACCAGCGAAAAAGGACACACAAACACCAGCCTGCGCAGCAAACCACCCCAGCGTCGCAGACAAAGCCAATACCGAAACCCTGCTACAACATGCTCCTGGGCCGCTGCATCGTCCCGTCGACAAACCGCTGCAAACGAAACGCAGAAAGATCCAGCGAAGGCTGCCCTTCATCGATCCACTCGGCCATCAGCCGGCCCACAATCGGTCCCATCGCAAATCCGTGCCCGCAAAAGCCGGTCGCGACCAGCAGACCCTGCGTCTGCGTCGCGGCGTCGAGCACGGGAATCCCATCGGGCAGCACGTCGATCAGCCCCGCCCACGACTCCACCACCTGCGCGTCCCGAAGCGCCGGAAACAACGCCCGCAGTTTCCTCAACGCGCGTGGCTCATGCGAACGGTTCGGCTGCGGATTCGGATCGCGCGGATGCACCACGCGCTCGCCCGCCGGCACCGCGCCCGGCAGCCGATCCCGCAGATCGCGCACGAACGCCCCGTTCAGATGGAAGCTGAACTTCTGACGCTGCGACCATAACTCGGGCAAAAACCACTTCAATGCGCGCAGATGCCCGAACGTCATGTCGACGTCCACTTGCATGTCGTCGGCGAGATTGATCGCGCCGTTGGCGCGCTGGCGGATGCCAAGGCCGTGCCCCCAGAACGTGGACGCCGTCACGGCCGGCAGCGGATTGGTGCGCATGCAGGTACCGCGTACGGCTTGCTGCGGCAACGCAATGCCCAGCGTATCCAGCAGCCGCCAGCTGCTCGCGCCCGCCGCGACGATCACGTGCCGCGTGCGGATTGTGCCGCGCTCGGTGACGACGCCCGTCACGCTGCCCGCGGCCCTTTCGATAGCGACCACGCCACAGCCTTCGACGAAACGCGCGCCTCCTTCGACCGCGCGCATCGCGAACGCGGCCGCCGCGCGACGCGGCTCGGCCTGGCCGTCGCTTGCCGTGTACAGGCCGCCCAGCGCCTTGCCCTGCATCCCGCGCACGACCTGATCGATCTGCGTGCGATCGAGCACGCGCGTATCCAGCCCATATTGCTTCGCGACGTCCATCCATTGCTGAAACGACGCCCAATCCTCGTCCTTGTCCGCGACGTACAGGCACCCGCCCTGCCGCCATTCGAGATCGACGTTCAGCTCGCGCTCGAGCTGCTCCCAGATGCGCATGCCCGCCATCATCAGCGGCACCTCGGCAGCTTCACGGCCCTGCTGGCGCACGAAGCCCCAAGCGCGCGTCGATTGCTGGCCGGCGATGCGCGACTTGTCCAGCACCACCGCCTTCAGCCCGCGCCGCGCGAGGTAGTACGCCGCCGCGCAACCCATGATGCCCGCGCCCGCGATCACGACGTCGGCTTGCTCGGGAAACGGCGCGTCGGCGGGGCTCAGGTCGGCGTGCAGCGGATAAGTAGTCGTCATCGGGAAAGAAAGCTGGGAAGGCGGGGGTCAGCATCTTCTCAGGCCCGTGCGCACGCCGCAATCCCGCCAGAAATTGGCCATCGAAGGCGCAATGCGCGATGTCATGCTATTTGCATACGTTTCGCCGCTAAAATAGAAAGGCTCGGCATCAAATCGGCTTCGACCTCATTCGCACACGGCGGCCGAACTCATTAGAATCGGCGGATTCGTTGAAAGGTGCACCGATGATGCGGGCATGGCGCGACACCAGGCGCGCCCGAGTCGCGCGCTACCGTTGCTGTCTCACGACGGCAGCACCGACGCCCCGAGGTACCGGCTGGCATCGCTGCTGCCGCGACGCCGCGTCATAAACAACTATTTACTCCGACAGAAACTTCGCGCATGTCCAACGAAGCCACCTCAACCGACTCGCTCGCCGTCGCCGAACGCGTGCGCGAGTTGATGAGCCGTCACGGCATCGGCAAACGTCAGCAAACCAGCGAGCTTTGCCGGATTCTCGATTTGAGCTTTTCGCAGGGTCACCGCAAGCTGCGCGGCAACAGCCCGTGGACGCTCTCGCAGATCAAGAAGGTCGCCGAAGTGTTCGGCGAGCCCGCCGCGCAACTGTTCGGCGCGCAGTCGCTCGATCCCGGCATGGTCGGCGCGACGGCGCAGGAGGCCGTGTTCGCGATCGGCGGCATCGAGCTTGCGTGCACCGCCTGGATCGGCGCGCCGATCGAGGCAGGCAGCCGGCCGGAATTCATCGCGTGGTCGAAGCTCGACCAGTGGCGCGTCGTGCGTTACGACGGCGCGCTTTACCAGAACGCGTACGAAGTCCACAAGATCGAGATCTACCCGCGCCGCGCTGAAACGGACAAGCCGCTGATCGCCGTGGTCGACGACGACCAGGCGTCCGCCGACAACCTGCGCGATTACCTGGAACGCAGCGGCTTCGCGGCCGTCGCGATTTACGGCCTCGCCGCCTTCGCCGACACGCTGCAGACGCAGGTGTTCGACGGCGTCGTGATCGACTGGCTGTTCGGCGCGCAGACGTCGGCGGACGCGATTCGCGCGGTGCGTGCGTCGGAGAACCCGGATGCGCCCATTTTCGTGCTGACGGGCGAACTGCTGACGGGCAAGGCGAGCGAGTCGGAAATCAGCGACATCGTGCGCAATTACGACGTGGCCTGCTACGAAAAGCCGGCGCGCATGGCGATTCTCGTCGCCGATCTGTCGAAGCGCCTGAGCCGCGCCTGAGCCACATCTGAAAAGCACACGCGGCCGCGGCGCCCGGCCGGTCACCCCGCCACGGACGCCCCGTGCCGCGCCGTCAGCGCGCGCTGCACGGCGTCGCGCAGCACGTCGTAGTGAACGGGCTTCGCGAGGCTGTCGAAGAACAGATCTGCCTCGGCGCGCGTCTGGCCGTCGGGCGCGTACGCGCTCACGGCGATCACGGGCGTGCGCGCCGTTTCGGGCGTCCTGTCGATGTATTCGGCCATGAACGCATAGCCGTCCTTGTCCGGCATGTGCAGGTCGAGCAGCACGAGATCGCAGCGCCGCTCGGCGAGCCAGGCGTGCGCGTCGTCGGCATTCGCGACGGCGGCGGCGTCGCATTCCATATGTTCAAGCATTTCGCACAGCGACTCGCGGATCAGCTGGTTGTCGTCGACGATCAGCACCTGCGGCCGCCCCACGCCCTGCGCCGCCTGCGGACTCGCCGACGCCTCCACGGGCGCGGCTACGGCCTGCACGGGAATCGTCACGGTAAAGCGCGTGCCCTTGCCCACCTCGCTGTCCACGCCGAGTCTCCCGCCGAACAGTTCGACGAGCCCTTGCACGATGGCCAGCCCCATCCCGGCGCCTTCGAAGCGCCGTGTGCGCGACGCGTCGAGCTGCGTGAACTCCTTGAAGATCAGCGGAATCTGCTTGTCGGGCACACCCGCGCCCGTGTCGGTGACGACGATGACCAACGCGTCGTCGCGCTGCTCGAAGTGCAGCGTGACGGTGCCGCGTTCCGTGTAGCGGATGCCGTTGGTCACGAGGTTGTTGACGATCTGCCGGATGCGGTGCGGGTCGGAATCGACCAGTCCGCAGCGCCCGCTCGCGCTGCCCTCGAACACGAGGCCCTTCGCCTTCGCGAACGGCTCGTGCTCGTCGACGATCGAGCCCAGCAGCTCGCGCGGATCGAAATGCTCGTTGCGCAATTCCAGCTTGCCCGCACCCAGGCGCGCGTAGTCGGTCAGATCTCTCATCTGCGCTTCGAGGTGACGCGCGGCCGTATCGAGCCGCTGGATCACCTTGCGGTCCGCCTCGGAGTGAAAGTTGAAGCCGAGCAGCTCGATCGACGACACGATCGCATGCAGCGGCGTGCGCAACTCGTGGCTGATCATGCCGAGGAACGCGTCCTTCGAGAGACTCGCCTCGCGCGCGGCGCGGCTGGCCTGGTGCTCGGCGTCGAGCGCGGCGTGCTGCTGCAGGATCAGGTTCGTGCGGCGCCGGCCGTTCATCACGAGCAGCACGGTGGCCGCCGCCGACAGCAGCAGCAGCACGAGCCCGCCCGCGAACAGCATGCGCCGCTTCGCGATGAAGTCGGTGTTCATCGCCTCGCGGTCCTGCAGGTCGACGTTGCGGCGGCTCAGCGCGAGATCGTTGACCTCCCGCCAGTGCTTGCGCAACTCCTGGACGATCTGCGAAGCCAGCGCGGGCGAAGCGGGCAACGCATCGAGGGAAGGCTGCAAGGCGGTCAGCATCTCGGTGAGACCCTCAATCTCAACCTGCTGGCGCTGCACGGCTTCCGTGCGCGCGGCGAGGCGCTGAGTCGAGCCCGCCATCACGCGCAGCTTCGATTGCAGCACCTGGAAATGCAGCATGAGCCGCTGATAGTCGGGATCGACGCCCGTCTGATACTGCAGCAGCTGACTTTCGAGCCGCGCGTAGGCGATCTGGAGTTGCGCCGCGTCCCAGTAGAAGCCGTCGTAAGTGCCCGTCAGCTGCTGGGTCGCGCGGGGATTGAGAAGTGCGGAGTACAGCAGATAGCTGATCGCCGCGGTCGGCGCCGCGAGCGCCGCGATCCAGATCACGACGAGTACGACGCGGCGCAGCGGGCGCCGTCCTATTTGACGATGAGAGCCTTGATCTGCCATACGAATTTCGCGTCCGACGACGCTCCCGCCAGCTCGCCGGGAAACTGGTCGCGCGGATAGATGAGAAACAGCGGCCCGAAGTCGCTGACCTGCAGGCGCTTGCCGTTCATGCTGTATGCGACGATCACGCCGTAGCGGCTCGTGTCGGACACAGGAACGGTGTACGTGTAGTCGTCCAGCGTATGAATCTCGACCTCGTCGCCGTACGCGCCCACCGTCTTGAGGATATCCGCGAGCAGCGGCCCCGTGAAGGTCGATTTTGCCGTCCAGGTCGTCGATGTCGAAATGGAGTGGGCGGGCAGCGCGAGAATCTGCGCTTCGGAAAAATGGAACACGCTGTGATCGGCGTCGTTGGTCTTCGCGATCTTGCCTTTGACGTCGAGCGCGAGCGTGGCGGCAAGGGGAGCGGCCCCCGCCTGCGCCGGGCCGAACGCCAGCGTCAGGACAATCCCCAGCGCAAGCGCGCGCAGCCATCCGCAATGCTTGTAGTGCACTTTCAGGTCCCTCTTGTGTGGTCTTGTTGCCTTCGTTGCCGGCATTGTGCCTGACAACGACGTCAGACGATAACTGTCAGCGTCGACGCACGCCTCGACACAGAATCTTTACATGGCGTGCATAATATCGGCTCCGTCTCAAAAAAGCCGCCTCGCCGACGCGCGTTCATCCGGCCCAACGTCCAGCCCAGTTTTCGGCCCAATCCGGCCCAATTTCCAGCCCACCACACAGCGCAACACCCGACATGAAAAAGCCGGTTCTACCGTTGACCTACGAACAGCTCGACCACTGGATCGAGTCGCTGCAGCCCGCACTGCTCGAAGAGCGCTTCGCGGCAGCGGTCGGCATTCTGCGAGGCGGTGCGCCGCTCGCGCTGATGGCCTCGCACACGATCGGCGTGCCGGTGGCGTTTCTCAGCTACGACCGCCGCGCGCGCCATGTGACGTGGGATTCGGCACAGCCGCTGCCCGCGCCCGGCTCGAAGGTGCTGCTGTGCGAGGACATCGCGGGCCGCGGTTTCACGCTGGTCGACTGCATCGCGTTTCTCGAACAGCACGGGCTGACCGTCAAGACGCTGACGGGCGCCTTCGACGAAATCAGCCGTATCCGGCCGGACTATGCAAACGACGCGTCCGGCTTTTTTGCGCTGTTTCCGTGGGAAAGGCAAGCGTATACGGACGGCTATCGCGAGGACTGGCTGAACGTCGAGTCGGGTTCCGCCGACGCCATGTCGGACGATCACGAATACGCCACCTATGCGATCGACCTGGACGGCATCCTGCTGCCCGATGTGCCGCTGGCGCGCTATGACGAAGATCTCGCCGCCGCCCTGAGCGAACGCGACGCACTGCTGCCCTACGACATCCTGCCCGACGTCGATCTGCAGAAAGTGCGTGCGGTGATCACGGGCCGGCCGCACGCCGACTTGCAGCGCACACGCGCGTGGCTCGAGCGGCACGGTTTCGGTCACCTGGAACTGTTGATGCGCACGCCCGACCTGCACGACGAAACGCCCGAAGGCGCCGCCGGGCACAAGGCGAGCGCGGCGCTGCGCTGCGGCGTGACGCACTTCATCGAAAGCGATCCCGTGCAGGCGCTCTTCATCGCGAAAGCGGCGCCCCTGTTGCGTGTGATCTGGTGGGACGCGCTCAAGCACAAGGGCACGCTGATCAGCGCCACGACCTGGCGCTAAACACGGTCGCTTGGCGCAGCCGCTAATCCGGCGCCTTCCCCGGCGCCTTTCCCTGCTCGTTCCCATCACCGAGCCGCAGATGCTGCGCCGCGCGCTGCGAGGCGACGACGATCAGCTTCATCGTCGCGCGCGTCGCGCCGACGAACAGCTTGCGCGCGTTGCGCTCGTCGAATGCGTCGAAATCGACCTCGCTCAAAATCACGCACGGCGCCGACTGTCCCTTGAACCGATAGATCGAGTCGAGCAGCACATCGCCCTCGCGATACGCCGGGTTGCCGAACAGATCGTATTTGCCCGTGAAGCTGCGCAGCCGATGCGGCCCGAGATGATCGAGCGTCCCCAGCACCGAACCCTCGCGCCCGCGAAACGACAGCACCGCGATGTCCTGCTTGCGAAAGCCGAGCGCGAGCGCCTGCGTGATCGCGCGCTTGGTGGCGTCGATGCAGCTGTCGGGCGTCTGGGTTTCGTCGTAGACGGACAGCGAGATGTCGGAGCCGTCGAACGGACTGCCCGCCGCGAGGCCGCTCGCGAGTGGCACCGTCGCGCCGACCACGTTGCGCAGATAGTCGAGAATGTCGCGCGGACTGCGGTAGTTGGTCGATTCGCGCAGCACGGTCCAGCCCGGCAGCGCGACGCTCTCGCGCATGTACAGGTTCTGCAGCGGATCTTCGAGCCACCACCATGCGCCGTTCGGCTTCAGCAGCCGTTCGAGCGCGGGCACCCACGGCTGCTGGAAATCCTGGCCTTCGTCGACGATCAGCACGTCGTATTGCCAGCGCGCGTCGATGGGCGCGTTGGCGAAAGCGCTTTCGAGCTGCTCGAATACGTCGCTCGTCTGAAAGTCGGGCGCGCGGCCGCTTTCGCGCAAAATCCAGTCGCATAGCTGGTGATAGTTCGCGACCTTCGCCTCGGGCGGCGCGACGCGCGCGATGTGGTCCGCGAGCGGCCGGTTGAAACAGACGTACAACGGCCGCTCGCCGCGTGCGACGGCGTCCTTCATCACCTGCACGGCCAGTTGCGTCTTGCCCGAGCCCGCCGTGCCGATCACGCGCAGCCGGAACGGCGCGAATTCGAGGCGCCGCGCCCATGTCGCGAGACCGCCCGCGAGCCGCGTGACGAGCGTGCCCGCCTGGCCGACGAGCGCGCTCGCATCGGGCGTGAGCGACAGTTCGTCGGCGAGATAGTGATGGATTTTCGATGCGCACGGCAGACGCGGTTCGTCCTCCGGCAGCGCCTCGCGGATGATGCTGACGAGCCTGTCCTTGCGCGTGGCGTCGACGATGCGCGCCGGGTTCACGCCCGCGATGGCCGCGTCGCGCACGACGTGATCCGGACAGTACAGCAGTTCTTCGATGAAATACGTGCCCGCGCCGAAAGCGGCCGTGAAGCGCCGGTGCAAGCCTTCGATCGTGCGCGCGAGCGCAATCGCGACGTTGCGCTCCGTCTGCATGTACACCTTGACGAGTCCCTTCGGCGTTTCACGCAGAAAACCCGTTTTCTGCTCGACGATCATCACGCGCCCCGACGGGCTGACGATCACGAAATCGGCCTCGCCGAACACGGAAAAGCCTTCGGAAAGCCGTGTCCAGTGCACGCCGTGATAGACCGTGTAGTCGCGCGGCAGCCCTTCTTCGAGCAGCGCCAGGGTCTCGCGCTCGCGCGCGGCGGCGCCTGTGGTGGCGAGACTCTTCCAGTCGTCGGGGACAATGCGGGCCATGCGCGCCTCGTCAGGTTGAAGTGCGCCCATTGTACGCAACGCCTACGGGGACATTGGCTGGGACATTGGCCGCGGCCGGAAAGAAAAGCCTGCTTCGTGTATCGTTATTGGTTGGGCGCCGCGCGCCAGGCGCGTCTGGATCGAAGCGAACCGTAATGATCCGGACGACGGGAACACACCGCGCGGCGCAGCTTGCCAACATAAGAGGAAAGAGGATTACCGGATGATTACAATCTGGGGACGCGCCAACTCGGTCAACGTACAGAAAATCCTGTGGGTGTGCGACGAACTGGTCCTGCCATACGACCGTATCGACGCCGGCCTGCAATTCGGCCGCAACAACGAGCCCGGCTATCTCGACATGAACCCGACGGGCAAGATTCCTACGCTTGTCGACGGCGACTACGTGCTGTGGGAATCGAACTCGATCCTGCGCTATCTGGTCATGCAATACGGTGCCTCCAGCCTGCTCTATCCCGACGAACCGAAGGCGCGCGCCAGCATCGACCGGTGGCTCGACTGGTCGCTGTCCACGCTGCAGCCCGCCGAGCGCCCCGTGTTCTGGACGATCGTGCGCACGCCGCAAGCCGGGCGCGACGAGGCGCAACTCGCCGCCGATATCGACAACGTCGCGACGTTGTGGAAGATGCTCGACGCTCATCTGCAAGGGCGCTTCTTTATCGAAGGCGAGAAGTTCACGCTCGCCGATATCGTGCTGGGTGCGTATGCGAAGCGCTGGTTCGGTTTGCCCGGTGTCGAGCGGCCGTCGATGCCGAATCTCGAACGCTGGTATCAGCGGCTCGCGACCCGCTCGGGTTTCAAGCAATATGTCGACTTCGATCTGACCTGAACACATGACCATCACGCTCTACGCATGGGGCACGCCGAATGGCCGCAAGGTCAGCGTCGCGCTCGAGGAAATGGAACTGCCGTACGTCGTCAGGCCCGTCAACATCTTGAAGGACGAGCAGTTCGACCCCGACTTCCTCGCCATCAGCCCGAACAACAAGATCCCCGCGATCGTCGATCCCGACGGACCGGATGGCACACCGATCAGCGTGTTCGAATCGGGCGCGATCCTGCTGTATCTCGGCGAAAAGACGGGCAAGTTCTTGCCGAAGCGCCTGCGCGAGCGCGTGCCCGTGCTCGAATGGCTGATGTGGCAGATGGGCGGGTTCGGTCCGATGCCGGGACAGGTGCATCACTTCGCGGCACTCGCCTCCGAAGACGACAAACGCTACGGCCTCAAGCGCTTCTCCACCGAAACGCGGCGGCTCTACGCCGTGCTCGATGCGCGCCTGGGCAAGACGGAGTACGTGGCGGGCGAGCTGTCGGTGGCGGACTTCGCGATTCTCGGCTGGGCATGGCGGCACGAGCGCCACAAGGTCGATCTCGCCGATTATCCGAACGTCAAGCGCTGGTACGACATGCTGTTCGAGCGGCCGGGCGTGCAGCGCGGCTTCGCGGTGAAGCTCGATTGACGACACACGGCGGGAACAGCACGCGCGAAGCGCTCGCTCGCACCTCGTGACGGCGGGACGCCCGCGCTGCCGCCCGGCGATGAACCGTATAATCGACGGATGAAAAACGCCAAGCCAACGGCAGCCGCGCTCGCGACTGCGCCGGATCATTCGCACAGCGCGCATAGCGCGCAGGCCGCGGAGCAGGCTCGCGAGCATGCGCACGCGCACGCTGGCGAGCAGGTGCACGGCGAACATGACGAACACGGCGACAAGCACACGCATGCCACGCCCGCATCGGCAGAAGCGGCGCTCGCGCTGGCGGAAGAATATTGCCGCGAGCGCGGCGAGAAACTCACGCCGATCCGCCGCAAGGTGCTGGAACTGCTGTTGACTTCGGGACGCGCCACCAAGGCCTATTCGCTGCTCGACGACATGCGCCAGATTCATCCCGGCTCCGCGCCGCCCACGGTGTATCGTGCGCTGGACTTTCTGCTGTCGGCGGGGCTCGTCCACAAGATCGAGTCGATCAACGCGTTCGCCGTCTGCCACGATCTGACGCAATGCCAGCACGGCATACTCGTCGTGTGCCAGCAGTGCGGCAACGTGACGGAGCTGCATCAGCCCGCGCTGCGCGAAGCGCTCGTCGCCCAGATCGAAAACGCAGGCTATCGGCTCGCCGGCGATGGAATCGAGCTGAAAGGGTTGTGCTCAGCGTGCCAGGCGGCACAACCCGCCGGCAGCTGAACACGTCTTAAATGACGCCGCAGTCCGAGCTTCAGGTCAGACCGGCGGCGCGCGCGCCTATCGCGTCGTGCAACAACGTCACCAGCGTCTCAGGCGGCGCCGGTTTAGTCATGAAGTGCTGGAATCCTTCGCCGATGCTGCGCAGCCGGTAGGCTTCATCGGTATGGCCCGTCAGGGCCACTGCGACCGAAGGGGAATGATCGCCCCGAATCTCATGATCCCGCACCCGCTGAATCAGATAGAAGCCGTCCATCGCCGGCAAGTCCAGATCGCAGACGACGGCATCGGGCAGCACGCGAACGGCCGCTTCGACTCCCTCTTCCGCATCCGCCACGGCGATGACGTTGGCGCCTTCCGACTCGAGCAGAATTTTCAACGATTCCCTGTTTTGCGGGTCATCTTCAACGAGCACGATCGTGGCCTGATCGAGCCTCAGTACTCCGTTCATCTTGATGTTATTGCTTGAAAAGCTGGTTATGCATTCTGACGTGGCCATGATGTGATGCATTGGTGTACCGCGCCAGCGCCGGCAGCGGAAAACGGTTCAACGTATAGACGTTCTTGCCCACGGATGACGGACGCGCTGTTCGCCCGCCAGGCTCCCTGTTTCGCGATTCGCGGCTGCGCGCGGTAGCGGCGCAGCGCATTCTCCATTCGGACTCGATTGTACGCGTCGAGTTGCAGGAGTCCGTGCCCTTGTCCGTCCGGGCATACAGCTTGACGGGAAACGGCACGACGACATGTTGACGACCGCGCGAGGCGCTTGCGTGACCGCCGCGAGGCAGACTTGCGAAACGCATAAGACGAAGCACGTTGCGTGCCTCGCGGCGTTTGATCCAGCGCGGCGTGCGGCGCGCGCATTGGTCGCGTCGGTCGTCGCGTGGGTCGCGTTGGTCAGATGATTGGCGTCGCGCTCACGTTTGAGCGGCGCGTCCGACGCCGTGCGTCAGCAATGCCACGGCATGCCGCGCGATGTCGTCGGCTGTCAGCTTGCGGCGGGCCGGGTCGTTGCGCCACACCGACGACGTCGCGAGCGGCAGGATCGCCAGGCCGATTACCGACAGAAACACCAGCGACGGCTCCAGCGCTGCATTGAGCCGCCCCTCTTTTTGCCAGCGCTCGATGAACGCGATGCCGCGCTGCTGGTTCGCATTGCCGAACCGCTCGTGCATGCGCTGCTTGAGCAGACCGCCTTCGCTGATGACCTCGCGTATCCACAGCGACGGAAACCACGGGTAGTCGCCCGCCACTTCGACGAGCCGCCGCGCGAGCAGCGTGATCGCCGCGACGGGATCATCGGGATTGGCCTGAAACGCGCCGCCAAGGCGTTCTCGCAGCGGCAGGAAGCGCTCGTCGATCAACACGTCGAGTAACTGATCGCGCGTCTTGAAGTAGTAGTGCATCATCGCGGGCGTGAAACCGGCCTCGCGCGCGACCTGGCCGAGCGTCGTATCGACGATGCCCTGGCGCGCGAACAGCGCAAGCGCGGCATCGAGCAGACGCGCGCGCTGCTCCGGTCCACGCCCGCTGCCCGCCGGCCGGCCCGGGCG